>CAIQDA010000153.1 GCA_903870415.1 uncultured delta proteobacterium | reverse complement strand
GTGAACACCGCCCGCGCCGCGCAGCCAAAGGCACCGCGCCCAGCGTTTTCGCGTTTTCGTTGGCGGAGGAAACGGGATTCGAACCCCTGGTGACTTGCGCCACGGCGGTTTTCAAAGCTGCGCCGCGGGGACCCCACGTGAGCCATCGTGAACCAACACGAGGCAACGCTTCGAGGGCTCGAGACCCGGCGCGCGGTCTCGAAATCGGAGCGATCGAAAACATGCGCCCGACGTGAACCCACGCGAACCAACACGATCGGCGCGATGCTGTTTCCACGTGGAAACGGGCAACTGCGGTTTCGCGGACTTCTGCTGGACGGGCGGTAAGGGCGGGGCCTTCGCCTCACACGCGAGGGCGCACTACGCCACTTCGGCGGGTTGCATCGGCTGGCTGTCGAGCAAGAGCGTCTCGGGTGCGATGTCGACGTTGCCCGGCCAGACCACGGTTCCGTACTCGACACGCGCGAGCTTGAAGACGTTCGGCGCGGCGATGCGCGTCCACGGCTTGAGCGTGAGGAGCGGCTTCACGTCGAAGCGCCGATGCTCGCCGCTCGAATAGACGAGCACGAGCTCGAAGTCGTCGGTCGGTGTTACGTGGAGGAGCTCGTTGCGCATGGTTCGACCTCGGTCAATGGAGGTGGCGGCGAGTCTTTAGCTCGCCTCGCGCGCTCCGAGCGTCCACTGCGTCCTCGCTTCGACGGTGTCGGCGGAGAGATCCGCGCCGCATTCCCACTCCACGAAGTAGCCGCCGTTCCGAACCTTCGCGAACTCCGCACCGTCGCGCAGCTCCTCGAACGCTTCGAGTTCGAAGTAGGGCCGAACATCGAACACGCCCGAAGCGCCATCGTCGCGGACGACGGTCAGCGTGCCGCCGGGGTTCGCGGTGATGCTTGCAATCCTCATTGATCGAGCCCTCGGATCGGGAACGGCTTGCGGCCCTCGACGGCGAGCGCCCAGTCGGCCTGAAGGTCGTCCTTGTGAATCTCGACCCACGCCGCGACGAGCTTGTGTTTGGCCGGAGGCAGTTCACCCGCGAGCACGCGCCCATCGTCGATGGCGTACACCGCAAACGTGCCCTGGTATTCGGCGTGGATGTGCGGCGCGGAATGCTTGTCGACGTCCTTGAAGAACATGCGAATGAGAATCCCGTAGAACATCGAGATCGTTGGCATCGATGCCTGGAGCATAGCACGAGCAGGCGGCGCGACCGACCATCGCCGCAGGGCGATCATGGCGACGGGCGTGCCAGGATGCGAGCCCGCGCGTTGGTGCTCGAGTGGGCGTCGCTGCACCGTGCCGAGCTGGCGCGAGATTGGGACCTCTGCCAAGCTCGACAGGCGCCCGTTCGAATCAATCCGCTCCCCTGAATCGCCATGAGCCCCGACGTCGTCTCCGTTCAGCCCGAAGGCGCGAGCTCGCTCCGCGTCTCGTTCGCGGACGGTACCGCCGGCCGCGTCACGTTCCTCGAATCGCACCTCACGGGCGTCTTCGCACCACTGCGCGACCCGGCGTTTTTCGCGCGCGTGCACGTTCACGAAGGCTTCGTCACGTGGCCCGGCGAGATCGACCTCGCACCGGATGCGATGTACGCCGCGATCTCCGCGACCGGGGAATGGCGTTTGAGCTGACTACGACGCGTAGCCTCCGATCGAGCTCTTCGCGGGGGCGCTACACTGGCCCAGACGCCACCGGTCCTTGCACAAGCGTGCACTCTACCCGTTTCCACGCGTTTCCACGTGGCTACACAGAAACCATACGCCGTAGTGGGCACGGATGTGCCTCACGGTGACGCGCCGGACCCGCGATTTGCCCAGCGAGATTTGGCGGAGGAGAAGGGATTCGAACCCCTGGACAGCTTGCACCGTCGGCGGTTTTCAAAACCGCTGCCTTAGACCACTCGGCCACTCCTCCGGAGAGCCACCGCTCTTAGACGAAAGCGCGCGCGTCGTCACCCCCGCGTGCGCGCTTTCTACGGATTCGGCCGAGCAATCATGCGGCCACGATCGGCGGGCGCGACGCGGCGACGCGAAAGCCACGCGTTAGAATGAGCAATCATGAACGTCCGCATCGAAGAGCTTCCGGCCATGCGCGTGGGCGCGATTCGCCACGTGGGTTCCTACAACAATCTCTCCGCCGCATTTGCGAACCTCGCGCCCATCATCGAGCGCGATGGACTCCTCACGCAGCACCACGGCGAGATGATTGCATTCTACCATGATGACCCTGCGGAGTGGCCCGCATCGGCCTTGCGCGCGGACGTCGGCGTGTCGCTCGACGAGGCAACGCCATTGCCTGAAGGTCTCACGGAAGTGCGGGTTTCTGCAGGGTCATACGCATGCGCGACGCTCGTGGGCCCTTACGTTGGGCTCGGAGCGTCGTGGGCCGAGCTGCTCGGCGAGTGGCTCCGTGCGAGCGGGAAACAGATCGGCCCCGGCGCCCCCTTCGAGGTCTACCGCACCAAACGAGCGCCACCCGCGCGGGAGCTCTGCACAGACCTCTACGTGCCCGTGAGCCTGCCACGAAGCCGCGACCAACATCGCCGCACCGGGGCTCCATTCATCGAGGCAATCCCGCAACAACAGGCGCAATCGAGTGCTCGCCGACTCTGAAGGCTCGGCACGTCATCGCCCGTGAGCGGCGACAAGGTGAGAGCCTTTCGCCGCTCGGGTCGCGCTCAAAGTCCGAGGGAATCGAGCTTCACGTCGAGAATCCGTTCGACCTCGTCGCGGCCCATGCCCGCGGCGAGGAGCTTCGCGGCGGCGACCTTGAGGCCCTCCGCACGCCCTTCCACGTGGCCTTGCTCGATACCCTGTTCGCGGCCCCGCTCCAGGCCCTGCTCAAGCCCTCGCTCAAGCCCTTGCTCGATACCCTGTTCGCGGCCTTCGGCGAGGCCCTCCGCACGCCCTTCCACGTGGCCCTCGGCTCGCTGCAGCACGCGTTCGCGCTTATCGCTTTCGCGCCGCAACTGAGCGAGGTCCGCGAAGAGCTGCGCGTCGACTCGCGTGGAGTACCCCTTCAAGTTCTTCGCTGCTGCGCTCATGATCACGTGCTCCCTCGCGAGGGCTTCGAGCTCTTGCTCGCTCG
>CAIQDA010000152.1 GCA_903870415.1 uncultured delta proteobacterium | reverse complement strand
TGGAGTGCGACCGGTGGGGTAGGCGAGGGTCCGAAGGTTGCGTTCGAACGGCAAGCCACCGACGCGACCCAGGTGTCGTCCGGTGAACGTCTGCCGGGTGCGGGGCGTGACCGGGTGCGCCGCCCGGCATGTGGCCTGCCGCAGTTCGGGAATTGCGCAGCGAATCGCCGCCTGAACCTCGTCGACGAGCCTGTCACGGCGGTCCATAAACTCGTTTTGAGTGCAGGAAAACCAGGATTCCGGCGCCGTATGGCACGACACGGTCATCGTACGCGTGCCTGGGGTGACAAGAGCGCTGTCCGCACGTGGCGGAAGCGTGACGAACAGTCCGCGGGCTCCGGTGCTGGTCATGGGGGCGTCCAATACGACTTGAGTATAGACGGGGTAATCCTCAGGAAGTGTGTCGTCGTACACAAAATATCCACCGGCTGCGCTCCATGCATGCGTGTGCGTTTTGGACTGCCTCGCGAAAAACCGTTTGAGCTGCCCCTCCGCGATGCGGGCTGCGTCCCAGCAAGTGATTCCCAGCACGAGCGCATCGAAGCGATGGTTCTCTCCGGCCACGCGAACGTTCACCGAGTCCCCATCGTCGCGAACGGAGTCGACGGGCGAGCGGCGATGAACGCGTCCGCCAAGCGCTTCGATGCGCTGCGCCAAGCTGTCGAAGAGCGAACCGAGGCCGCCAACGGGCATGTAAAGGCGTCGTTGCAAGTACTCGCAACCCATCGCACCGAAGAGCGCAGGCGTGGCTGCCGCGGTGGACTGGGTTGAAACGAGAAGAAGCTCGTTGAGGAGCTCGTGCCCCGATGGACTCGTGGGCCCGAAGCCCCGAAGCCGCGAGTCCGTCGTCCGCAAAAGCTCTGGAAGAAGCCGCCAAGCGTCCCCGCGTTCGGCGATCGAAAGCAGGTCGCCAAGGGTCCGCGGAGGAAGCGGAGCCTCGCCGATGAGCGACCACGCCTTCGGTGCGAGCTCGGTGGCAAAGCGCCAAAAAGCACCAAGGCCCTCGCCATACCGTGACGCGAGCGAGCGCACATTGGTGTCGGTCGATGGGGTCATGATGAAGCGGTCGCCGCCGTGGGCGATGGCGAGAGAACCGTCGAGGACGTGGTGGGGCAGGTCGATCGAGAGTTCGCTGAGGATGCGCTCGAGCGGCATGCCGCGTTCGAGGCCCACAAGCGTGGTCGCTCCCGCATGAAAGCGATGGCCTCCAATCGAGAAGCATGACGCGCAGCCTCCGAGGTGGCTCTGCGCTTCAAAAACGTCCACGGCGAGGCCCGCCTTCGCGAGGTAGGTGGCCGCAACGAGTCCTCCGGAGCCGGCTCCCACCACGGCCACGCGCATGCGTTCGATTGCCATTCGGATATGGATGCGCGCAACGCTTCGACGGTGGCGCGAATGCTCGTGACTCGCGCGCATCGGTTGACCGAGCGCACGCGGTTGCCTTGGGACGCGCGGGGTGCTTGCAGAGCGAGTGGAGAATTTGTTCATGCAAGGTCATCCGGTTTCGCTTCCGTCACCCCGCGTTGTCCTCGTTACCGGAGCCACCTCGGGCATCGGCGAAGCCTGCGCCCGTCGCTTCTATTCGGAGGGCTGGCACGTCATCGGTTGGGGGCGCCGTCAAGAGCGCCTCGACGCGCTCGCGGACGAGCTTGGTGAGCGAATCTTCACGCAAGCGGTCGACGTGCGAAACAAGGTTGCCATGGCCGCGGCCCTCGACGCGTTGCCCGAAATCTTCGCCCCCATCGACGTGCTCATCAACAACGCGGGCCTCGCACTCGGCCTCGCGAAAGCCGCCGACGCGAACATCGAGGACTGGGAAACGATGATCGACACGAACTGCCGCGCGATGGTGACGCTGACCCGCGCGGTGCTTCCGGGAATGATCGCGCGCCGCCGCGGACACGTCATCTCCATCGGATCGGTCGCCGGCTCGTACCCGTACCCAGGTGGAAATGTGTATGGTGCAACGAAAGCGTTCGTTCGCCAATTTGCTCTCAACTTGCGTGCCGATCTCCTCGGGACGCCGGTGCGAGCGACCAATCTCGAGCCCGGCATGGTCGAGACCGAGTTCTCCGCCGTGCGCTTTCATGGCGACGCCGAAAAGGCGAAGGCCGTGTACGAAGGCATCGACGCGCTCACGAGCTTCGACATCGCGAACGCTGCGTTTTGGTGTGCCTCACTCCCGCAACACGTGAACGTCAACACGCTCGAACTCATGCCTACGGGGCAAGCCTTCTCGCCGTTCGCGATCGATCGGAGTGGCGGTTCGCGGCCGTGACCGCGCAGCTTTCGAACGCGTATGTCGCGCGCATGCAGCGAGAGTTTCCGTCGTTTTCGATCAGGAAAAAGACAGACTCTGCGGCGCAAAAGGCCATCGGCGCTTTCCTCGCATGCCTCACGGGCGGACGCATGAGGACCTACGTGTCGGGCTACCACACGGTGATGTTCGGCACGCTCTGGGTCGCGGAGACGTGGGACGCGATGGGAGACCTCGATCGCTACGTGCTCTTGCGCCATGAACGCGTGCATCTTGCACAGGCCCGTCGATGGGGCGTCGTTCCGATGGGGATGGCCTACCTCTTGTGGCCGCTGCCGCTGGGGCTCGCGTACGCTCGGGCGCGCATCGAGTGGGAGGCCTATGAAGAGACCCTTCGCGCACTCGTGGAGGTTTACGGCTTGGCGGCGGCCCGTTCGCAGAAAGCCTGGCTTCGAGCTCGCTTCGTTGGCGCGGACTACGGGTGGATGTGGCCCTTTCCTCAGTCGATCGATCGATGGTTCGACGATGCGATCGCGCGCCTCGAGGGCGACGTCGCGCAGGGGCGCCTTGTGACCGAAGAGGTTCTGGCGGCACATCGGGCCGAAGCGCTGCGCGCGGGGTAATTCCTTGCAGGCGCGACGAAACGCCGTCGACCTTGCGGAAGCTCGTCGGTAGCCTCTTGACGTCGCTCCGACGTTGCGCTTAAACCGCCGCTCTTCTTCAGGCGCGTAGCTCAGCGGTAGAGCACTACCTTGACACGGTAGGGGTCGTTGGTTCGAACCCAATCGCGCCTACACCTGAAGTGCAGATGACAGAGCCGGTGGGTCCAAAGCCCACCGGCTTTTGTTTTGAGTTGGAGCGGTCTCGACGCCGAAAGTCTCCGGCGGCACCGTCCTGCGGGCAGGGCATGTTCGTGCCGTGCGTTGCCGTGCTATGCGCGAGCCATGTCGCTCACGACCGCACGCGCGCTCCTTGAAAAGGCCGGAACGCTGAACGCCGACATTGTCGCCGTGAAGCTCGGCACGCACATCGTCGACCTGCACACGCTCATCGACGAGTCGGCCACCTTTGTCCCCGTCACCGTCCACGATGCCTACGGTCTTGAGGTCATTCGACACTCGACGGCACACGTGATGGCGGACGCGGTCCAGCGTCTTTTCCCAGGCATCAAGGTCACCATCGGACCTTCAACGGACGACGGTTTTTACTACGACTTCGATCGAAAAGACGGCGCGTTTTCCGACGACGACCTCGTGCGCATCGAAGGCGAAATGCGCGCGATCATCGCGAAGGATTCCCCGTTCCGTCGCGACGAAGTGAGCCGCGAAGAAGCCCGCGAGATCTTCACGAAGCTCGGCGAGACCTACAAGCTCGAGATTCTTGAGCGCATTCCCGAAGGTCAGCGCATCAGCCTCTACCGTCACGGCGAGCCGGGCAAAGAGTGGCTCGACCTTTGTGCCGGTCCGCACGTGCCTTCGACGAAGCTTCTTGCGGCCGTGAAGCTCACGTCCGTCGCAGGGGCATACTGGCGCGGGGACGAACGCAACCCGATGCTTCAGCGCATCTACGGCACCGCGTTTCCGTCGCAGCAAGCCCTCGACGAGCACCTGAAGTCCATCGAGGAGGCGAAGGCCCGCGATCACCGCAAGCTCGGAAAAGAGCTCGAACTTTTTCACTTCGACCCCGTCGCGCCGGCGATGCCGTTCTTCTTGCCGAAGGGCGCGCGCGTCTACAACGGCCTCATCGAGTTCGTTCGCAAGCTCTACGATCGCGACGGCTACGAAGAAGTCATCACGCCGCAGATCTTCTCGCCGAAGCTCTTCGAGACGAGCGGACATCTCGCGAACTACGGCGACAACCTGTACCGCACGTGGACGAACGATCAGTTCGACATGCCCGTGCACGGAGACGGCCAGTCCGCGGCAACGCTTCGTGCCGAGCTCGAAGCCAACTCGTTTGCGCTGAAGCCCATGAACTGCCCGAGCCATTGCGTGCTGTTTGCAAGCAAGCGCCGCAGCTACCGCGAGCTTCCGTGGCGCGTGGCGGACTTCGGTCGCCTGCATCGCTACGAACGTGGCGGCGTTGTGCACGGCCTCTCGCGCGTGCGCACCTTCTGCCAGGACGACGCGCATATCTTTTGTTCGCTCGACCAAGTCGCGGACGAAATCGAGAAGTTCATTCTCATGCTCCGTGAGGTGTATGACGCTTTCCAGTTCGCGGAAGTCAGTATCAAGCTCGCGACGCGCCCCGAGAAACGCCTCGGGTCCGACGACGATTGGGACCGCAGCGAAGGTGCGCTCAAAGAGGGTCTCGAACGCGCGGGATTGCCTTTCGAAATCACGCCGGGCGAGGGAGCCTTTTACGGCCCGAAAATCGAGTTCCACGTGAAGGACGCGCTCAAGCGTTCCTGGCAGCTCGGCACCATTCAGCTCGACGCGAACCTGCCGCAGCGCTTCGACCTTTCGTTCATTGGCGACGACGGCAAGGAGCATCGGCCGGTGATGCTTCACCGCGCGATTCTTGGGTCGCTCGAGCGCTTCTTCAGCGTGCTCCTCGAGCATTGCGCGGGAGCGTTCCCCACGTGGCTCGCGCCGATGCAGGTGCGAATTCTCACGGTGAGCGAGAAGTCGAACGCTTACGCCGCGCAAGTCCTCGGCGAAATCAAAGCTCGCGGCATCCGCGTTGAAGCGGACCTCGGTGCGGAGAAACTCGGCGCCAAAGTACGCGAAGGGCGAATGGCTCGCATCCCGTACCTCGTCGTCGTTGGACCAAAAGATGCGGAAGCGGGCACTGTCTCGGTGCGATCGCGCGATGCAGGCGAGCTCGGAGCCATGACGCTCGAGGCCTTCCTTGGCCGCGTGATGCCCGAGGTCGCGCCGCCAATACAGAAAAAGTGATCGTACGGGCCCGCGGAAGTTGACGCGCGGGTCCGATCCGCACGAAGGTTGCGGCGTGGACTTAGGTCCGCGGTGAATTCCTCTAAAGAAAGCGCGAACGCCTCGATGGCCCTCGGCCGCCCCCGCTTCGACCCCCGCAATCAGCAGCGTGGTCCTCAGATCCGCATCAACCACCGCATTCGCGTTCCGGAGGTCCGAGTCATCGGCGCCGACGGCGAAATGCTCGGAGTCATGGCGACGCACGAGGCCTTGCGTCTCGCAGCGGAGTCGGGCCTCGACCTCGTGGAAGTGAACCCGAAAGCCGAACCACCTGTTTGCAAGGTGCTCGACTTCGGTAAGTTCAAATACGAGGAAAAGAAGAAGGCCGCCGAGCAGCGCCGCAAGCAGGCCGTCGTCGAGATCAAGGAGCTCAAGCTCCGTCCTAAAACGGATGATCACGACCTCGACACCAAGCTTCGCCACGGCCGCCGCTTCATCGAAGCCGGGTACAAGGTGAAAATCACGGTTCGCTTCCGCGGCCGTGAAATCGCCCACCCGGAAGAAGCGCAAAAGCAGCTCGATTACCTTGTGCACCACATGGAAGACGTGGCGAACGTCGAAGTGCGCCCGTCGATGGAAGGCAAGTCGATGACCCTCATCGTCGCGCCAAAGCCAGCCATCATGCAGAAGGTTGCTCAAGCCCGCGCCGCAGCCGAGAAGGCGCGCCAGCAGGCCGAAAAAGAAGGCCGCGTTCTTCCCGACGCACCTTCTTCATCCTCGCTTCCGGACGACGATTCGGATGTCGACGACGAGGATGACGACGAGTGAAAGCTCGTGGCCTCATCGCAGGTCACGTCTTCGAAAGCCCTTGGCCTTGCGCTGGGGGCTTTTTTTTGCGCCGATGCATCCTTGCTGGCCGCGGCCAGTCGTGGCCGGCCGTGGCCACCGGTGCCGCATCGAAAACGCTGCAAATCATCGACGAAAACCGTTGGCGCGGCGGTTGCTTGGACCCGGACCAGGAGGTTTCTCATGGTCAAAAAAGCATCTTGGTTTTCGCTCAACCTGCTCGCACGTCGAGGGTTTCTCACACTCGCGCTGACGGCGCCTTTCGCCGTTGGGTGCGGAGCTCCGTTCGACGCCATCGTTCCAGAAGACTCGCTCGACATCGATGCGAGCCCGATCGTTCACGGCACCGCAAGTCGTGGGTCGGATCCGGCGGTCGTGGCGATTCTTATCGGCGACCAAGGCCTCTGCAGCGGAACGCTCATCGCGCCCGACCTGGTGTTGACCGCGAGGCACTGTGTATCGATGACAGCGGAGTCGGTCGCATGTCCGAGTCGCGTGCGGCAAATTCAAGCCGATCGCGACGCGCGTGACCTGCGCATTCTCGCTGGAGATTCGCTGCGTTCCGGAACGATCGTTGCGACCGGAGTGGCGATCGTTACCGAGCCCTCCACGAGCTTGTGCGGAAACGATGCAGCGGTCATCGTGCTCGATCGCGCGCTCGCGTCGCCGGTGCCGCTTCGTCTCGGAAGCTCGGTCGTTCGTGTGGGCACGCGCCTGCGCGCGGCGGGATTCGGAATAGGCGAGGCGGGCGTGGGTGCGGGTGAGAAGCGTGTGCGCGAGCACGTGCCCGTCGTGGCGGTGGAGTCCCGCGAGTTCGACGTGGGCGAGGCAACCTGTTCGGGCGACAGCGGCGGGCCCGCCATCGACGAAGCCACGGGGACGATCGTGGGCATCGTGAGCCGAGGAACGCAGCCTTGCGCCGGACGCGGAGCGACGAACACTTATTCGAGGGTCGATGCGCACGCTGGCCTCGTGGACCGAGCGGTGCACCACCCGTCGCGCGCCTTGCACACGGCCTTGCCGCATTCGGCGTCCTCTCCTCCGGCGAGCGCCGTGGGGAGTTCGTGCACCAACGCCGATGACTGCGCCACATCGATATGCGTGCATGATGCAGTGAGTGCATACTGCACGCGAAGTTGCGGCACCGGAGATCGATGTCCGAGCGGTTTTCGGTGTCGCGCATCCGCTACCGATTCGGTCACCCACGTCTGCCAGCGCGCGCAGGGTCAAGCCCCTTAAGCGAGGAGCTTCCCGCTCGGGCACTGCATCCCACTTTCGCGGCGACGACCGCTCGGGTCGCCGCGGATTGCGGGCGATGCAGTCGGCGAATGTCCCGGTAATTCGCTGATAACGCTCGATGAACGCGACGGCTCGCTCTCACGGTAACTGGATGTTTGTCCAGGTAGTCATGCCGTCCCCGGGGGATGCCTACATCGTTCGACATCGCGCCAGAACCCCCCTCATGTCGCGTGCAAAATGGGCAAATTCCCGTCCGTTCAGTTGACGGCGGCCCACGGAAAAACCTAGCGTCCGCTTGGAAGTGGGAAGAAGTGCCAAGAAGTGCCTTTCGGCGGCTCCATAAGAGCGCGAGGCCAGGCGATTCCCGCACTGAACGGGGTTGATACGAAATGTTTCGAGGGCGGTACGAGCACACGATGGACGCGAAGGGGCGCACGAGCCTCCCTGCGCGTTATCGCGACGTGCTCGTGGCGGCCGGCGAGTCGCGCATCGTCATCACGAGTTCCCTTGAGGCCTGCCTCGTCGCTTACGGCATGCGCGAGTGGCTCGCGTTCGAAGAGCGTCTCGCGAAGCTCCCGAGCTTCGACAAGGCGGTCCAGAAACTTCGGCGCATCTACGTGAGTGGAGCGGTCGAGTGCGACGTCGACGACTCCGGTCGCATCCTCGTGCCGCAGACGCTTCGGGATCACGCGCACCTCACGAAAGAGGTCGTGTGGGCCGGCAACGGACGTTACGCGGAGCTTTGGGACAAGGCCGCGTGGCAGGCCGCATTCGAAACGACGGACGATGAGCGCGTTGAGATCGCGGCGCGTCTTGCGGAGCTCGGGCTATGAGCATCGAGCTTCAATTGGCCTACGACCACGTGAGCTCGGACGACGAGTTCACCTGGTTTGACGAGGAGACTTTGGGCATGGCTGAGTTCGAACATGCCACCGTCATGCTTGACGAAGTGGTCGAGGGCGTCATCGCAACCGCAACCGAGGGCGGGCTCATCATCGATGCGACGCTCGGCGGCGGCGGTCACTCGGAAGCGATTCTCGAACGTCGCCACGACCTGCGTGTCATCGGCTTCGATCGCGACCCTCGTGCCATCGAGGCCTCGAGCAAGCGCCTTGAGCGATTCGGCGATCGTTTTCGCTGCATGCAGACAGCATTTTCGGAAGGCGGAGAGCTCCTCGACGAGCTCACGCGCGAGCCCGTTGTTGGAATTTGTGCAGACCTCGGCATCAGCTCGCCACAGATCGACGACCCGGCGCGAGGCATGAGCTTTCGCCATTCGGGACCGCTCGACATGCGCATGGACACGACGTCCGGCGAAACGGCGCTCGAACTCATCGGACGTCTCGACGCCGATGAACTTGCAGACCTCATCTATCGTTTCGGCGAGGAGCGTCGGTCTCGACGCATCGCTCGCACGATCAAACGAGCGTTCGACGAAGACGAACTCGCAACCACCGCGGATCTTCGTCGCGCCATCGTGCGTGCGGTTGGTCCTGCGCGCATTGGAGGCGTCGACCCGGCCACGAGAACGTTCCAAGGCCTGCGCATCGCCGTGAACCGCGAGATCGACGAACTCGAGAAGCTTCTCCTCTGGGCCACAGCGCGCATCGCCCCCGGCATGTCGTTCGCGGTCTTGAGCTTCCACTCGCTCGAAGACCGTCTCGTGAAGGAGCTCTTTCGCCAAGGCGAAGTGTGGAAGCCCATGACGAAGAAGCCTCGCATCGCATCCGACGATGAGGTCACGCGCAATCCACGAGCTCGCAGCGCCAAGCTTCGCGTTGCGCGCCGTCTTCCGCTTCCCGAGGTCGACGAATGAAGCGCCTCTCGTTCCCTGCGATTTGGCTTCTTGCGCTCGCGGCGAGCGTGTCGGCGCTCCTCGTCCACCTGGCGATTCGCGGGCGAGTCATCGCGGCGGGTTACGACCTTGGAAAAGCCTACGCGGAACAAGAGCAGCTGAAAGAAGTCAGGCGCGTCCTCGACCTGGAGCAAGCCTCGCAAAAGTCTCCGGACCGCATCCGAACCGTGGCGAAGGCGCTGCGAAGCATGGACCCGCCGTCGCCGGAGCAAGTCGTCATCGTGGGGTCCGGACGCGTGCATGCGGTGGGGCGAGCTCCGAGCGGTGACGGAGAGCACCGATGAAGAATCTCGATCCATCGCGGGCCCGATGGATCCGCGCACGAGGAGTCTTCCTCGGACTCGTGCTCGGCGCGCTCGGAGCCAACGTCATCGCGCGTTCGTGGGAGATGCAGATCCGTCAAGGCGACGGCTGGCGTGAGACCGCGGAGAAGCAGCGGCAACGCAAGCTGCACGTGGAGCCTCGACGAGGTCGCATCGTCGATCGAAACGACCGCGCGCTCGCACTGACCATCGACGTTCCGAGCGTGAGCTTGGATCTTCACGACCTCGTGGCGGGAGCGATGACGCCGGAGGCCCAAGCCGCACGCGTGCATGATGCAGCCATTCGATTGGCCTCGGCGTTGGCCCTCGACCCGGTCGAACTCGAGCGCCGGATGTCGGCGAAAGGGCGCTTTCTTTGGGTGAAGCACCGCGTGTCCGGCGAAGAGGCCGAGGCGGTGCGGCACCTGGCAAACCCGCACGAAGAGCCGAACCCCATTCGCGGACTTGGCGTCGACGGAGAAGGGCGACGCTACTACCCGAACAGGGAGCTCGCTTCGACGCTGCTCGGTTTCGTGTCACCGGACGGGCAGGGGCGCGAAGGTCTCGAGCTCTTTTTCGACCAAGATTTGCGTGGACGCGCGGAGGAACTTTCCGGCCTACGCGATCGCGGAGGACGCCTCGTCTTCACCGACGGCACCGCCGATCGCGCGCGTCTTGAGACCGAGGGCGAGACCATCGAACTCGCCATCGATCAGTCGATTCAGTTCATGGCCGAGCGCGAACTCGAGGCCGCCGTGCGCAACCACGAAGCGAAGGGCGGCACGGTCGTCGTCGTCGACCCATCGAACGGCGACGTGCTCGCGATGGCATCGTTCCCCAATTACAACGCGAACGACTACTCGTCGTTTGACCCCGATGCGCGCCGCAACCGCGCCATCGCCGACCGCTTCGAGCCCGGCTCGGTCATGAAGGTCTTCACCTTCGCGGGGGCCTTCGCCGCAGGGGCCGTGGCACCGGGTGAGCTCATCAACTGCGAGCACGGACGCTTTCGCATCGGCGGCGCGACCATCCACGACACGCACATGAACGACCTGCTTTCGCCCAAGGAAATCCTGGCGAAGAGTTCGAACATCGGGTCGTTGAAAGTCGGCCTTCGTCTGGGTGCGGAGCGGCTTTACGACGTGCTGCGAGGCTTCGGCTTCGGCGAGCCCACGGGCATCCCGCTTGGAGGTGAGAACGGCGGCGTGCTTCATCCGAAGGGGCGCACGTGGGTCGATCTCGAGACGGCGAACGCGGCATTCGGGCAAGGCATCGGCGTCACGTCGCTGCAGCTCGCGATGGGTTTCGCTGCGCTCGCAAACGGCGGGAAACTCCTCGAGCCGATTCTCGTAAGACGCCTCGTCGATGGACGCGGGCAGACGCTTCGGGAGTGGAACAAGCACGTGCGCCGCGAGGCCACGACGCCCCACGTTGCGCGCATGCTGAGCGACATGCTCGTGGCGGTCACCGAGCCCGGTGGAACGGCGGTGGACGGGGCAATCGACGGCTACCGCGTGGCAGGCAAGACCGCGACCGCGCAGAAGGTCGACCCGCACACGGGCCACTATTCCGCCGACAGGTTTTCCGCATCGTTCGCCGGGTACCTTCCCGCTGAGAACCCGCGCCTCGTGATCGCGGTGACCCTTGACGAGCCGCTCGTTGGGCACTTCGGCGGTGAGCTCGCAGCGCCTGTATTTCGCCGCGTGGCAGAGCAATCGCTTCGTTACCTCGGTGTCGTTCCGGCGCGCGGACCGGCCCGCATGGACGCGCCAATGGCCGAGGCTCCGAGCGTCGCGGCAGGCACGAAACCCCCAGTGGCGGGCGCAGCCGAATCGGCCGCGAACATCGGCGTCGCAGCCGCATCCAACATCGGTCCCGCAGCGGACCTCGGCCCCGTTGTTCCAGCGGATCTTTCCGCGAGCGCGGACCCTTCGAAGGGCTCACCGAACGAAGTCGTGGTGCCTGAGGCAACGGGCCTTGCTGCGCGCGACGCCGTTCGCGTGGTGCTCGGGGCGGGTCTGTTGCCACGCCTTCAGGGGTCGGGTCGTCTCGTGCGGCAAGAGCCTCCTGCGGGCTCGTCGCTGCCCCGTGGAGCCACTGTCAAACTCGTGTTGGAGCCGCCATCATGACTGTCTCGATGAACCCGCGTGTACGTCGAGCATCCTTCGGTCCGGGCACCGAGGGTTTGAGTGTCGATCAGCTGGTGCGCGAAATCGGAGAAGGTGCAGTCTGCATCGGTTCCGGTGAATCGATCGTCACCGGCGTGCAGCAAGATTCGCGGCGCGTCGCTCCGGGTGACGTGTTCGTCGTGCGAAAAGGCGAAACGTCCGATGGCGCGCAGTTCGTCGCCGACGCGCTGAAAAAAGGCGCGTCAGCCATCCTCGCCGAGGAAGGCGTGGTCGACGCCTCGACAGTTCCCGTTCCGCTCGTCGTCGTGAAGAGCGTTCGTGATGCGCTCGGTCGCGCGGCGTCCGCTGTGCATGGGCACCCTTCGTTTAGCCTTGAGCTCATTGGCGTCACGGGCACGAACGGAAAGACGACTGTGGCGCACCTCGTGCGTGACATGATCGACGACCTCGAAGGCCGAGCCGCCTGTGGACTCATCGGAACCGTTGGCAATCTCCTCGGTCCCCTCTCGTGGCCCGCGACGCATACGACGCCGGAGGGCGATGAGACGGCGCGACTGCTTGCGGCGATGCGCGACGCCGGAGCCACGTACGTGAGCATGGAGGTCTCGTCCATTGCACTCGCACTCGCCCGAGCACGCGGCCTTCGCTTTCACGTCGCAGCGTTCACGAACCTGACGCAGGACCATCTCGATTTTCATCACACGATGGCCGCGTATGGCGCCGCAAAGGCGAGCCTCTTTCACGAGCACGCCCCTGGGGCTGCCGTTGTTGCAGTGGACGGAGACTTCGGTCGCGACCTCGCCGCATCGCTGACGATTCCCACACTCCGCGTTGCGAGCTTCGAGGGCGCGCGCGGACTCGAGGCGGATATCGCGCCGGAGTTCGTGGCATTTGAGCGCAACCGAATGGCGGGCACGTTGCGCACGCCGAGCGGGAAGCGCGAGTTCGACGTTCCACTCGCGGGGCGGCACAACTTGCAAAATGCACTTGTCGCTCTTGGGTGCGCTCTTCAAGCGGGCAAAGATCTCGACGCGTCGCTCGTCGCACTAAGCCGAGTGCGTGGTGCGCCAGGGCGCCTCGAACGGGTGAGTCGCCGCGATGACGACGTGACCGTCCTCGTCGACTACGCGCACACGCCGGACGCGGTGGCGCGCGTACTTGAAAGCGTGCGAGCAAGCGCTCCAAGTCACGTCGTATGCGTTCTCGGATGCGGCGGCGATCGCGACGCAACGAAGCGCGCTCCCATGGGGCTTGCCGCGGCGCACGGCGCGAGCACGGTGATCATCACGAGCGACAATCCGCGCAACGAAGATCCCTCACTCATCGCGAGGGCTGTCGAAGAAGGTGTTTGCGCGGGCGGCAAGGCGAAGCATGCGCGGTTGCGCGATGTCGACGACGGCTACCTCGTTGAGCTCGACAGGCGAGAAGCGATTCATCGAGCGGTCTCCGATGCGCCGCCTGGAGCCGTGATCATCATCGCCGGCAAGGGCCATGAAGATTACCAAATCATCGGGAGCGAGAAGCGCCCGTTCGACGATCGGATCGTGGCGCGCGGAGCACTCGAAGCACGCCGCACGTCCCAGGCGGCGAACCTTTGAGCACGCCGATTCCACCAAATGATGCAACCTTCTCGGTTTGGGAGGTCGCGGCGATCACGGGCGGCCGCGTGGTCGGTGTCGCCGAGCGTGACCTCACCGCGCACGGCGTGACGAGCGACTCGAGGGCGGTGCGACCCAACGTCGCGTTCATCGCGCTCGTAGGCGAGAACTTCGATGGACATCGGTTTGTGCAGAATGCATCGACATCCGGTGCGGCCTTCGCCATCGTTTCGCAGCAGGTGGGAGACGGTCCTCAAGTGATCGTTGACGACACGCTCGTCGCGCTCGGGCTCTTGGCTCACGCCCACTTGGAGCTGTGGCGCCGCGCTGTTCCCGGCGCACGCACGGCCGTGGTTACGGGAAGCGCAGGCAAGACGACGACCAAAGAGATCGTTGCGGCGTTGCTTGGCGAGAGGCAGAACGTCTGGAAAACGCCTGGAAATCTAAACAACCGCATCGGCCTTCCGATGGTTGCGCTCGCCGTCACCCGCGCGCATCGCAGCGTGGTCCTCGAAGCGGGAATGAGCTTGCGCGGTGAGATCGCCGCGCTGGCGGAGATTGCGCGTGCCGACGTGGCGATCATTTCGTCCATTGGACTGGCGCACGCCGAGGGGGTTGGCGGAACGTTGTCGGATGTGGCCCGTGAGAAAGGCGCCCTCGTGCGAGCCCTTCCAGCCGACGGGATTGCCGTTCTTCACGCGGACGATCCCGTCTCGCTCGCGCAGTCGGTCGGGGCGCGATTCAGGCGCGTGGTGACCTTTGGGCGCGCCTCCGCTGCCGACGTTCGCCTCGTCGATCGCCGCATCGTCGCGCTCGACGCCGCAACGTTGACGCTCGTCCGCGCGGCGGTCGACAAGGAGCCGTTCGAGGTGACCGCTCCTTTCCCTGGAGAAGCGCAGGCCCTCGACTTGTGCGCGGCGCTCGCGGCGACGGATGAGATGCTTGGCGAGCCTCTGCGTCCCGCGGAGATTCAAGCGGCGCTCGCTCGACTGGCGCCTCTCGAGGGTCGCGGTCGTGTGCTGCGAGGCGAGGGCGGAGCGACGATCATCGACGACTCGTACAACGCCAATCCGGAGAGCGTTCTTCGCGCGCTCGAGCTCACGAAGGAACTCGCGCTGCAGCGGTCGCTCCGTCCACGCGTGGTGCTCGGCGCGATGAAGGAGCTTGGCATCGCTTCTGCGGAGGCCCACCGACGCGTCGTGGCCGCGGCCCTCGAACTCGGTTTCGAATCGATTCTCGGAACCGGTGCGGAGATCGACGACGCCATCGTGTCGTTCGCCCCGGGCGCGCGCCTCCAAGCATGCGGAAGCGTTGATGCCGCCATCGAGAAACTCCGCGGCACTCTTTCGTCTGAAGATTTGCTGCTCGTAAAGGGCTCCCGCAGTGTGGGGCTCGAGCGCGTGCTTGAGGCGCTTCACGCAACGTTGTCGACCTCGGAAACGAACTGACATGCTCTACGAGCTCCTCTTCCCGCTGCGCAACCACGCCCCTTGGCTCGGGTTTCTGAACGTCCTTCGCTACGTGCCGTTCCGCGCAATCGCCGCGACCGCCACCGCGATGCTGCTCTCGTTCGCGCTGAGCCCCTGGTTCATTCGTGAGCTCCAGAAGAAGCAAATCGGTCAAGTAGTGCGCCAAGACGGACCCGAGTCGCACTTCAAAAAGGGCGGGACCCCGACCATGGGCGGCGCGCTCATCCTGCTCTGCCTGCTCTTCGCGACAGTGTTGTGGTGCGACCTGCACAACCCCTTCGTTTGGGCAGTGACGACGGTGACCGTGGGCTACGGCGTCATTGGCTACCTTGACGATTACCTGAAACTTCGCGATCGAAGTTCCCGTGGCGTGCCCGGGCGATACAAGCTCCTCGGTCAGTTCACCATCGGCGGCGCCGTGCTCGCGTACATGTTTTTCGCGCACGACAGCATGCCCAGCGACTGGTTCGACCTGCGCGGTCAGCTGAGCATTCCCTTCGTTGCATTCCACAAGCATCCCGTGATGCTTCCGGTCGGGATCGCTTACGCGCTCGCTCTCATCACGGTCGTGGCCATGAGCAACGCGGTCAACTTGACCGACGGGCTCGATGACCTCGCGATCGGCCCGGTCGTCATCAACGCGGGCACGTACCTCGTCTGGGCTTACCGGGCCGGTGCGACCTTCGGCATCACGCACGTGGCTCAGCGCTTCGTCGTCGCGCGGTACCTCGACATTCCGTTCATCGGAAGTGCGAGCGAGCTTGCGGTCTATTGCGGCGCCATGGTCGGCGCGGGCATCGGCTTCCTTTGGTACAACACGTACCCGGCGTCGGTGTTCATGGGCGACGTCGGGTCGCTCTCGCTCGGCGGTGGCCTCGGTATCTGCGCGGTCATCACGAAGAACGAGCTCTTGTCGATCGTGCTCGGAGGCATCTTCTTCCTCGAGGCCGTGAGCGTCATCGTTCAGGTCATCTCGTTCAAGACGACCGGCAAGCGCGTCTTCCTCATGGCACCGATTCACCATCACTTCGAAAAGAAGGGGTGGCCCGAGCCGAAGATCATCGTGCGCTTTTGGATCGTGTCCGTGCTCCTCGCGCTGCTGTCGCTCAGCAGCCTCAAGCTCCGGTGATGGCGATGGCAACGACGAACGTGGCGGGACAGAGTTGGGTTGTGGTGGGTGCCGGAAAGAGTGGCGTTGCGGCGGCCGATCTCCTTGCAAGACGAGGTGCGGGCTCCGTAACGCTCGTCGATGAGAAGCCCGTCGAGGCGTGGACGGTGAGGCCTTCGCACGCGCTTGTGCAGTCTGCATGCATCAACTTGAAGACCTTCGACGTGTCGGGCGTGGAAAGGTGCGTGGTTTCCCCGGGTGTTCCGCCAGGCGCGTGGAGTGACGCCCTCGACATGAGAGGCGTCCCCGTTTGGAGCGAAGTCGAACTTGCGTGGCGCCTGCGTGAGGGCCGCGAGCCGGTGGTTGCGGTCGGCGGAACGAACGGCAAGAGCACGACGACGTCTCTCCTTGCTCACGTGCTCGCTGCCGCAGGACGACGCGTATTTGCTGGTGGAAACCTTGGCGAGCCATGGGCGAATCACGACGTTGAGGCTTTCGACGCTGCGATCATCGAGGTTTCGTCGTTTCAACTTGAGCGCGTTTCGTCGTTCAAGCCGAAGGTCTCCGTCTTGCTGAACGTGACTCCGGACCATCTCGATCGGTACCCGAGTTTCGAACACTACGCGGCCGCGAAGGGGCGCGCGTTCGAGAGGCAAACTCCGGACGACTTGGCGGTCATTCCCGCGAACGACGCCGTGTGCCGATGGCAAGCCGTGCGAGGGCGCGGCGCGATCGTCACGTTTGGACCCGGCGGCGACGTATCGGTGCAAGGTACACTCATCACCGATGCCACGGCGGGCATCGTCATCGACCTCGCGCAGACTCGCTTGAGCGGCGGGCACAACGCGTTGAACGTTGCGGCCACCCTCGCAGCGCTTCGTCCGTTTGCTCTCGAACGGAGCGCCATCGTCGATGCCGTCTGCTCGTTCGAGGGGCTGGCTCATCGCACCGCTCTCGTTGGCGAAGTCGACGGGGTGCGCTTCTACGACGACTCCAAGGGCACGAACGTTGGAGCGGCCGTCACGGCTCTGCTTGGCCTCGTGGAGTCGCGCGCGGTGCTCATCGCAGGCGGAAAAGACAAGGGCGGCGGCTATGCGGCACTCGTCGATGCGCTGCGCGTGAAGGGGCGTGCGGTAGTCACCATCGGTGAAGCGGCTCTTCTCATTGAGGAGGCGATCGGCGACGCTTTGCCCGTGCGTCGCGCGGCCAGTATGGACGAAGCCGTGCAGATTGCATGCATGTTTGCGGAACCAGGCGACGCCGTCTTGCTCTCACCGGCATGCGCAAGCTTCGACATGTTTCGCGACTACAAGCATCGAGGCGACGCGTTCGTTGACGCCGTTCGAGCCCTTCAAGGGCGCGCGCCATGAGCGTCGCAAAACTCCGTCTTCCAGCGCCAAAGTTCTTTCAGCCCCTCGACGCGCGGCCTGCTGCGGAGGCGCAGTTGCAGAAGCCGATGGACGCGGTGCTCTTCGCGGTGGTCACGGCCCTGCTCGGGTTCGGCCTCGTCATGGTCTACAGCGCATCGGCGGTTGAGGGCGCGCTGCGGCACCATGACCCCCAGTTCTTCCTCGTGCGCCAATCCGTGTATGTGGTCGCCGGTCTGGGCGTCCTCGGCCTAACGAGCCGGGTCGACTACCATCGCCTCAACAAGCTCACGTACCTCTTCCTTGGCAGCGCGGTCTTGATGCTCATCGTCGTGTTGACGCGTGTCGGGCATGCGGCCGGAGGTGCCGCGCGGTGGATCAGCATTGGGCCCGTGCACATTCAGCCCGCGGAAGTCACCAAGCTCGCGCTCGTCCTTTGGCTTGCGTATTCGCTGGCCAAGAAGGGCGAACAAGTGCGGGGCTTCAGCGTTGGCTTCGTACCCCACCTCATCGTCGCCGGCGTTCTCGTTGCACTATGCATGAAACAGCCGGACTTCGGGAGCGCCATCGTGGTGGGCTTCTTGACGCTCTCGCTGCTCTTCGTTGCGGGCGCCCGGATCGGTTACATCTTCTTCGCGTTCATCGCGGCGGCTGGCCTCGGAGCTGCAGCCCTTCGCATGAAAGAGTACCGCTGGAATCGCCTCATGGCGTGGATGGACCTTGAGCACCATCGCAGCGACACGGGCTACCAAGCGTACCAATCACTCATCGCCATCGGGAGCGGTGAAAAGAGCGGTCTCGGCCTCGGGCACGGGTATCAGACGCTCTACTTGCCCGAAGCGCACACGGACTTCATCGGCGCGATTGTCGGTGAGGAGCTCGGCTTCGTCGG
>CAIQDA010000151.1 GCA_903870415.1 uncultured delta proteobacterium | reverse complement strand
GACCCCTGGAATATCGCTGGCTTGAGCGTACCGCGGGACGCAGCGCGGTGCCGGGCGTGATGACAGAATCGTGGACCCAGCTCGTTCGCGAGCTTGCGTCGCGTGCGGAGGAAAAGTCGCCTGGGGTGTTCGATGCGATTGCCTCTGCGCATACGCTGGTGGATGCACTCTGCAAGAATCCAACGGCCATCAAAGTCGAACGCGGAGGACATCTCGACGCGTGCGACGCGAACGTGTGGGGCGCGGCCCTCGACACGATTGAGCGCAAGGCCATCATGGCGCGCCAGGACCCGGTGCTGTGGGCGGCGTTTCTGTCGTCGAATCCGGCGCCAAGCGCCGAGGTTGTTTTGCTGGAAAAAGGCCTCATCAAGTACGCACCCGAGCGCGCATTCAGCGACGTTCAGCGCGAAGAGTCGTTGCTCGTGCCCGCGCCTGTCGACGCAGACGCATCCGAGGCGGGGCTTGTGGTGGACGCGGGGCCGGTCGTGGCGCTTCCTGCGCAAAACACGCTCGTGATGACGGTTCGATCCATTGACGATCGATGCACGGGTTCGCTCTCGGCCCACGTGGAGGTGCCTGGCGGGCGAACCTTCGACGTCCCGATGCCGGTGCGATCGGAACGGCGGCGCGGTGAGGCGAGCGGATGCACGCTCGAGAGTCTTCCACCGGCGACCTACAGCGTGCTCGGTGCGTTGCCGAATAGCGTGCTGATTCTCGTGCGAGGCGTGCTTCTGACGATTGAAGAGGGCGACGTGGATGCGGGGGCCGAGGCTCCGACCGCGTGGCGTTTCTTTCCGGCCTCGGGTGGCGCGGGCAAGCCCTTTGCGGTGAGCCCCATCGCGATTCCGACCAAGCTTGGCCTCGTGGTCGCCCATCGTGTCGTCGAGCGGCTCACGCTTCCGAAGGATGCGGATTCTTCGGCGACGGAGCGCTGGCCGCCGTCGCGATGCGTGGCGACCGACGTGCCGACGGTGTTGCGTTGCGAGCACCCGTCAGGTGTGCTGTTTGCCACGATTCCGCCGCCCGCAAAGGGCGCGAAAAAGAAGCGAAACTGAGGGAAAGATGAGCCTGCACGAGGTCGACGAAGCTGTGGCGAATCCGTCTGACGAAGCGGTGAGCGCGGCCGCCGAGAGATTTCTTGTGGCTGCATTCTACAAGTTTGTGGCTCTCGACGACTTGGCCGTGCGCATGGAGCGGTTGCGGGTGATTGCCGAGGAGCACGACGTTCGCGGGACGGTGCTGCTTGCGGAAGAGGGCGTCAACGGCACCGTGAGTGGCCCTGAGAACGGGGTGCGGGTGTTGCTGCAGGAGCTTCGATCGGACGCGCGACTTGGGGATCTCGAAGCGAAGCTGAGTTGGGCGCCGTATCAGGGATTTTACAGGTTCAAAGTGCGCATCAAGCGCGAGATTGTGACCATGGGGGTTCCGCAAGTGAACCCGAACGAGCGCGTGGGAACGTACGTGGCGCCGCGCGAGTGGGACGCTCTCATTGGCGACCCGACGACGCTCGTCATCGACACGCGCAACTCGTTTGAGTTTGCGCTCGGCACGTTTGATGGCGCGATCGACCCTGTGACGAAGAGCTTCGGGGAGTTTCCGGCGTGGGTTGAATCGACGCTCAAGCCGTTGATGGAGGAGCGCAAGCCTGCGCGGCTGGCGATGTTCTGCACGGGCGGCATTCGATGCGAGAAGGCGACCTCGTATCTTGTTTCCCTGGGTTTTGAGGGCGTTCATCACCTTCAGGGCGGCATCTTGAAGTACCTCGAAGACGTGGACCCGGGGCAGGGGACCTTCCGCGGCGAGTGCTTTGTCTTCGACCAACGGGTCTCGGTGAAAGAGAGACTCGAACCGGGCGACGCGGTGCTGTGCCATGCGTGCCGGATGCCGCTTCGCGAAGAGGACTGCGAAGACGCGAGCTACATCGCAGGAGTCCGCTGCGTGCATTGCATCGCCTTGCACACGGACGAGCGAAGGGCGCGCTTTGCGCAGCGCGAGCAGCAGGTGGCCATCGCGGCGGAGCGGGGCGAAGCGCACATGGGCAAGGTGATGATTCGGGAGACGTGAGGGCGAAAAGCTCACGCGCGAAGTTTT
>CAIQDA010000150.1 GCA_903870415.1 uncultured delta proteobacterium | reverse complement strand
CTTGTGCTCGCGGGCGTGCCGACCATCGTCTTTGGCCAGTCTCGAAACAACGTCGAGGTCATGCTGCGCTACCTGCGAGAGCGAGTGTCCGAGCATGTCGACGCTTCACGGCTCATGGGATACCGCGGCGGCTACCTTCCCGAGGAGCGACGAAACATTGAGAAACGCCTGCGCGAAGGGGACATTCTTTGCGTTGTCTCGACCAGCGCGCTCGAGCTCGGAATCGACATTGGCGAACTTCAGGCCGTGGTGTGTGCCGGTTATCCGGGAAGCGTCGCGGCGCTGTGGCAGCGTTTCGGTCGCGCGGGACGGCGGTCCCAAGAGGCGCTCTGCGTCCTCGTGTCCTCGAGTGCGCCCATCGACCAGTACCTTTGCCGTGAACCGGATTTCTTCCTTGGCCGACCCGTTGAAGAGGCGCGCGTCGATCCTGCCAACGTGGAGATTCTCCTCCAGCATTTGAAGTGCGCGGCGTTCGAGCTGCCGTTCGCGAGCGGTGAAAAGTACGCGGTCCTTGGCAGCGAGGAGACCCTCGAAGCGCTGCGTTTTCTCGCGAAAAATGAGTTGTTGCACGAGGCGGGTGGTCGCTTTCATTGGGCCGCCGACGCGTACCCCGCCAACCACGTCAACTTGCGGACGGCCGGTTGGGACAACGTCGTCATCATCGATGTCGAGCACGACAAGACCATCGCGGAGCTCGACTGGCAGGCCGCGCACACGATGCTTCACGAGCAGGCCATCTACCAGCACGACGGAGGAACGTGGCAGGTGGAGCGGTTCGATTACGAGAACCATAAAGCGTATGTGCGAAAGGTTGAGCCCGACTATTTCACCGACGCGATGACCTACGTGCGCGTCGCGGTTCTTGAGAAAGAGGCCGAGACCGCCGTCGTCGAAGCCGCGTCGAATCGCTGGCAATCCGGATGGGGCGAGGTGTCCGTTACCGAGAAGGTGGTCGGGTACAAGAAGGTCAAATTCAACACGCACGAGAACGCGGGTTACGGCGAGGTTCGCCTTCCGGAGATCGAGCTGCACACGATGGCCTTCTGGCTCATCGTTCCCGCGGCGCTCGCAAAGGCGCTTCCGTACGGCCGCGCGGCGGTGGTGGACGGGCTACGCGGCGTTGGCGTTTGTCTTGAAACCGTGAGCACCCTCGCGCTGATGTGCGACCCGCGGGACTTGGCGACGACGCTTGGCGAGGCGGCACCGGACGGCACGCTTGCGACCGGGTCCGGCGGAATCGAGTACGATCCCACGCTCTTTCTTTACGAGCATATTCCCGGGGGAACAGGCTTGTCGGAGCGCATCTTCGAGGAGCGCGACGTGCTTCTCGCGCGGGCACGCACCCTCGTTGAAGGGTGCCCGTGCATTTACGGTTGTCCCGCGTGCGTGGGGCCTGGCGAGGCGACGGTGACGCTCGATGGCGAGCCGCTCGGCCGCAAGCAAGTCACCCTCGACTTGCTCTACCGCGTCCATCACATGACCGAGATACGGTAAGCGTATGGTATGCGTGCGGGCATGCCACGGGGTATATGCGTCAGGCGTGTGCCCAGTGGCCCTCGCGCACGAGCCAGGGCTTGAGCATGGTCGCAACGCGGTCGGCGGGCCGTGCTCCCTCAAGGAGGCGGTCGCGAAGCGGCTGGAGTTGCGCGAGGTATTCTTCGCGTTCGTCGAGGAGTGCTCCCAGCGCGTCGGTGATGCGCGGCCCCCCGAACGGGGAGACGACGATGCTCGCGCGGCCGTCCAGCTTGTCCTTGCGCAGCGGAGCGACGTTGCCACGGAGGCGCGCGATGGCGTCGGGGATCACGTGCGAGAACGGTTCGAGTTGAACGATGAGCGGTGCGACACCCGCGAGGACCGCTTCAAGCGAAGCTGTTCCAGGAGGAACGAGCGCTACGTCGAAGGCCGCAAGGAGCGAGACGGCACCGAGGGCCGGGTCCACTTGAAACGTTTGAACGCCGACGTCGGCCGCGCGCTTTTCGATCCATCGGACCGTTTTCGGCGGAAGGCTCGGCGCAAGCAAAACCCTGGCATCGACAGCACCGCGCTCTTGGCGAAGGCGCTCATACGCTTCGAGAAAGAGCGGCGTCACGCTGCGCGCCTGTTCCGACCGGCTCCCAGGAAGAAGGGCAACGGTTTCGGCGAGCGGAGTGAGTCCAAGCGACGTGCGCGCCGTGCTTCGGTCGAGGCGCGTGATTTCGCCAGACGGATGCGCGATCGCGTGCGCGTCGATCCCGTTGGCTCGCAGAAAGTCGACTTCTTCGGGAAGCGGCGAGGCGACGCGGTCGACAGCTTCGCGAAGCAGGTGTGGCGGCACCGTGATCGGCGCGAGCGTGACGCGGTAAAGAAGCACGGGAATCCCGCGACTTCGCAGGACGCGCGCGGCTTCGAGACTCCAGTCGTCGCACGAAGCAATGATCGCCGCGGCGCACACGGCCTTTGAGGCAGCGTTCACGCATGCGAGCTTTTGCGCACGAGGCACAGCTCGCCTGCCGCTGGCGAGTACGAGGCCGCCGCGTCCGCGTGCGAGAGAGGCAAGGGCCGCGCCTCCAACACCCGACAGTCGCACCGGCGTGAGGCGATCGATCACGCGAGCGATCGCGTGGTCACTGGCAGCGTCCGGGGCGATCACGAACACGGAGGGAGCGTCGATCATCGATCCTCAAGCAGCGCGAGGAGCGCGTCTCCATAGCGAGCCGCGCGCCGTTGCCCCATGCCACTAAATGCTTCGAGTTCTTCACGCAAGCGGGGCGGTGACGCACTGAGTCGGTCGGCCAGATGCCCTGGCAAAATGGCGATTTCGCCGACGCCGCGCTCCTTCGCTTCCTGCGCACGCCAGTCGGTCAATTTCTTGCGACGCTTCTTGAGTCGCTCACGCTCTCCGGAACTCGGCACCGGCGTATCGAGCTTTGCGGATTCCTCCGCGGGAATCGGTGTTGCGCGCAGTTCAAACGCGTCGACGAGGGCGGCCACGAGCGCGGAGTCCTTCTCGCGACGGCCGAGGCGATAGCGGAGATCGTCCGGGTCGCTGGGCACTTCCTTTGCGAGAATCTCGAGTTCCTCGTCCTTGAGGAAGAGACTTGGTGCGCGATCGCGGCGTCTCGCAAGGCGGTCCCGCGCGATCCATGCAGAACGCAGCCATCGGCGCTCCGGTTCGCGAAGGCCTCGTGCCACGGGAAGCTTCCACCACGCGGGCATGCGGCCGTCGACCACGGCATCGGCGGCTTTGCGAATGCGGTACTGCGTTTCCGTCAGCACTTCGTCGACGAGGTCGGCTTCTTCGAGCGCAGGCCAAAGGCGCGCGTGGAGCTCCAGCGGAAGTTCCGCATCGCCCGCGAGGTAGCGCATCGCGCGGGAGTCGAGTGGACGGCGCGCCCAGGCGCTCGCTTGGAGCGACTTGTCGACCGTGACGCCGAGGAGTTCTTCCGCGAGGCTTGCGAGGCCCGTTTTCGCCTTGCCGAGCATGGTCGCGGCAACCGCTGTATCATGCACGTAACCGAGCGTAAGACCCGAGAGCGCAAACAGTCGTGCGTCGTAGGCAACGTCGTGGACGACGAGAGGGCGGTCGACCCGCGCAAATTCGACCCCGAGATCGCGGACGTCGATTTCGAACGGATCGACGACGAAAACCTCGCCACCGACGCTGAGCACGAGGAGGCAAAGACGGTCGGGAAACGCACCTTGGCCGGGACCTTCTGCGTCGAAGCACGCGAAGGGGGATCTCTCAAGAAGGCCGCGAAGGTGCGCGAGGCCCTCGGCGGTTTCAACCAGAATGGGTGCGCTCATGGTCGGCGGCGCCGAAGCACGACCGCGGCCATGGCAAACGCTGCTGCGATAAAGCCGTCGCGTTCGCCGTCTCCGCCTTGAGGCGCGGGAGCGAACGAACATCGCCGTGTGGTTCCGGTCGATGCGGACGCGGCGTTCCCCGTGGTCGACCCGGCGTTGCAGAGCGATGAGAATCCACCGAACGGGAGCGGGTCGCAGGCGGCGCCGTCGAGGAGCCCCGACGACGAAGCGGTTTCGGAAACGCTCCTCGCGCCATTCGACCTATACACTTCACATACACCGGCTTTGTCATCGTCGGAGAGCACGCGGATCGACGTTTGTCCCGGCGAGTAGCGGGCGAACATCGTGGCGGTGCTGCTCACGGCGTGAGCCAGGCCGATGAAGTGTCCAGCCTCGTGGGTCACGATCGAGAGCAAGTCGTAGGCGTTGGCGGCGGGCGTTGCGGCCGTCGAGATCTTCATCTCCGCCGTGTTCACTTCCATGTCGGCGTCACGGATTTCGCCTGTGCGCCTGTCGTAGGTCAGCGTCGTGAGCGCGAGCGTTGCATTCGACTGACCTGCATAAGGCCACGCCGAATCACGGAAGGAGATTACGTGCTGGTTCGCGCCCTTGTCGTTGTAGCCGACGGTGGTGCACGCGGCGGTGCCGTTGTTCGTGAACGCAATGCTGGGCTTCGTGCCCGAGCCGCAGTCCGCGTCTGCCCAAGATGCAAAGGCTTGCCCCACAACCTGCGTCGCAGCCGCAATGTCGACCTTCGATGAAGGTGTATTCTGCATTGACCAACCGACGCAGCGGTTCGCCCAATACAGCATCCAACCGTCGGTCCCGGCCGGGTAGCAATCGTTGCCGGAGGGCTGCAAATTCGCAGGGACGTTGGCGGTCGTCGTGCGGCAAAACGCGTATGAACTCGATGGAATCGCAAGGACCGCAACCGCGGCGAGGATCGCGCTAGCGGGCCGCATGGGTCTTCTCCCATCGTGCGCGAATGTCGCGAGTGACGTCGTCGATGAAGCGTGACTTCAATCGCTCGGCGGCCGGCGTCACGATGTCGAGCGGGCCCCGAACCATGAAGGCGCCCATGGCCGGATGGGGCCGAAGAACGCGACCGCTTGGTCGTGCGTCGAAGTAGAACTGGCCTTGGGCGCGCGCCGAGACGGCGAAGGTTCCCGCCGATGCGGATTCAAGGAAAAGAAGGCTCGTGACGCCTTCCGCAAGAGAGGCCTCGCCGTCCACGTGTTGGCCGAGATCGCCGACTTCGCCGCCGAGGGTTCGAATCCAAAGCGATGCGGTTCGCGCGCCGGCGATCGTCTCTTCGACGGTGACGCGCGTGTACGTGACGATGCGGGTTTCTTCCCAGACGCTCACGTGTTCCGCCGCCCGCGCCACGACGATGAGCTGCGCCCGATCAACGAGGTTTTCGAGGGTTTGGGGCCGAACGACGGACGCTTCGGCGCGCGGTTCGAATGGGGGAATGACCGATCCCGTGCGGTTCAGCGATGCCTCGGCGATGGCGAGGAGGAGCATCGCTGGGAAGAGACGACCCATGCTCATGCGCGCATTGTAGCTCGATTTCGCCGCTTACGGAAAAGGGCGAGCACGATGACGGTCAACGTCGCGTGCATGTGACCGACGTGGCGCGCGGGAGCGAACCGGCAACTGGGCGAAGCGTTGGCGGTGCATTCCGTTGCAAGGCCGTTCGCAGGCTCGGGATCGCACGCGGTTGCCGCAAGTTGCCCGCTTGGAGCGACGCCAACGTCGACGGTGCGTGAGCCGTCCGATGGGTACGCTTCGCAGATGGCGTCAACGTCATCGGTCTTCAATTCGCGTTGAAGCGTTCGTCCCGTTTCGCCGCCCGCGTACATGACGGCGGAGCGATCCCCGGTGTGCGCGAGCCCAAGAAAGTGACCGGCTTCGTGCGTGACCACCGCTTCGAGGTCGAACGCGTCGGGAGCTGGATCGCCTGCTGCGCTGAAGGAAAACTGCGCCGTGTTGATCTCCATGTCGGCGCCGACGAGCTCGCCCGTTCGGGTGTTGTAGCTCGTGGTCGTGAGCGCGATCGTCTCGCCGCGAAGCCCGCCCGGGTTCGACGTCGCGCCGTCGGGTCGCCACGTGCCGTCGCGAAAGACGATCGTGTTCTGATTCGGTGCGCGCGTGCTGTACGCCACCGCGCTGCACAAGACGGGGCCTAGGTCCCTGGCGTCGATGCTCGCTGTTCCGCCGGGACACGGAGCTGCGGACCATCGCGCGAAACCTCGCACCACGGCGCGCTCGGCGGCGTCGTAGGCAACTTGCTTCGATGCGTCTTGTTGAAGGGAAAACCCCACGCATCGCGAACGCCAAAAGAGGGGAACCCCGCACGTCGGGCAGCCACTTGCATCGAACGTGTCGCACGCGACGTCGCGCACCGTACGCGAGCGGCAATACGCATCGGCTCGCGATGCCACAACGAGCGATGCCGCGATGGATGCCCAGCGAAGCGCTCGGACGTTCATCGCCGCGTCGGAGTGCGCGGTGGCGCAGGCACGGTGAAGGCGCGCATCGGGTCTTCGGCGACCGAGAGTCCGAGGACGACGAGGGGCTCGTCGGAAAGCATCACCTCCACGACGTCACCCAAGCTCACGTCGAATGAGTCGTGCGGTCCATCGAGGAAAACCTCGGCGCGCGTCATCCGGCTCTTCAGGCGCAAGTAACCGCCTTCGCCGATGCGACCCTTCACGTACGCGAGCGAGTGGCCTTCGGGCGCATACGGTTCACGTACGACGTATTGAAGCTGCCTCGAGAGGAGCGGCAACACGTCGCCGCCTGCGCTCTTTTGTGCCGCGGTCGACCCGGCGGGGGGCCCGACCCAGAGTCCACTTGAGACTTGGTCCTCTTCAAACACGCGGCGCCCGTCGGGCGAAACGGTCAAAATATAACGCGACGTGGCCGCCGCACATCGGTGGCAATACAGCATGTCGTTGAGAACGCGATTGTGGACGATGTGCCCATTTTTGCGCACCGCCATGCGTGTGAGCTCCACGCGAGGAAGCGTCTCTTCGAGGGCCTGCTTCAAAAACTGTTCGGCGTTCTCGGCGGTCGCGCTGCAGTAGAAACCTACCGAGCTTCGAGGCGCGCTGTTGATGGCGAGCATCGGCACGTGCGGGCTTGCCAAGTGCGACGCCGACAGCAACGTTCCATCGCCGCCCACGGTGACCACGAGCTCGGATTCGAGCGGCCTCGCGCGGTCGCTGGCGTGACGAAGTTCCACTTGCGCGCCGAGGGAGTCGAGGGCCCTCCGCACGGTTTTCACGGTGTGCTCGTGCGCCTCGTGCGTGCTGCGAATGCGCGACACGGAGGCGTCGCCGGAGGCCATGAGTTCGGCCACGCGTTCGTCACGGCGTTCCTCGACGAAGGTCTCCCACGACGTCTTTTTTACGACGAGCGTCACGCGCTTGATCATCGAGGGCTCCGGAGGAAGCGGCGCAGGAAGAGCTCGGTCTTCGCGTCGACCAAGCTTTCCGCGTCCAGGGTTTCCGCAAGGGATTCGGCGTCGAGGCACACGATGAGCCCGCCGAGTTCGAGCAGGCTACCGTCGAGCGAGGGCTCGTTCGCCGTGATTCCGGTGACGTCGACGGCGAAGCCAAACTGGCGTTCGCCGATGAGCGCTGGAGCGGGCAGAACCGGTGCCCCAAGCGCCACGAGCGAAGAGGCGTCGACGACGAATCCGAGTTCTTCCTCAAGCTCGCGCGCGGCGGCCTCTCGCGGGTCTTCATCACGCTCCACGAGGCCTGCGGGAAGCTCCCAAAGGCCCGCGTCGAGGACGACACCATCGTCACGGAGCGCGAGAGGTGGCCTGAGCGCCGAGCGCAAAAAGACGCCACATCTCCCATCGGGCGTGCGAACAAACGCCACGATCACCGCCGCGTCGATGGCCCGACGACGCACGAGATCGTAGTCAAACGTCTGTTCCAACGCCGGTCCTTCGATGAACCGCAACCGTTGAGCCTCCGACCGCACGAATTCCGTGTTCCGCGAGGGATCGTGTTCCGCGACGAAAGCGAGGCGGGGCAATGGCGGAAGCAAAACGGACACCCGCTGCATCGTACCCGACCGGTGCCGATCCACCAAGCGCGCGAATTCCTCGCCCCCAAGTGCCGGCAACGGCGCTACATCGTGTGTTTCTGAGTCTTTCGCCGATGCCTACCCACGATTCTCCTCCGATTCAAAACGCCGACGAGCTGCTTGAGCTCTTTCGCACCGCTGAAAAGCCTGTGCTCCAGTTTCGCATCGGACCGGAGATGGAGAAGCACGGCCTCGTCGGTGCGGACCGGCGTCCGTTCCGTTTTCGAGGCGAGGGAAGCGTCGAAGAGCTGTTCCTCTCGCTGAATCGCAGCGGCCGATTTCGTCCCATTCGTGAGAGCGAATCAAGTCCGGTCATCGGTCTCGAAGACGGCACCGACTCCATCACCCTCGAGCCGGGCTGCCAGCTCGAACACAGCGGTGGAGCCGAGGTCGATATTCACGCGGTGGCTGAGAGCTTCAAGCGCCACATGGCGGACCTGACGCCGTACTCGCAGGAGACTGGCCTCGCTTGGTATGGCCTTGGTTTTCAGCCGTACGCCAAGCACGAGGATCTCGAGTGGGTCGAAAAAGCCCGCTACGGAATCATGAAGCAGTACCTCCCGACCCGCGGTGCTCGCGCGCTCGACATGATGCTGCGTACGGCGACGGTTCAAGTGAACCTTGATTTTGCAAGCGAAGCCGATGCGATGCGCAAGCTTCGCGTGTCGTTGAAGGCGGCTCCAATCGTGGGCGCGATGTTCGCGAATGCACCGTTCTACGAGGGCGAGGCATCGGGCAATGCGAGCGAACGCTTGGCCACGTGGCTCGCGGTCGACGAAGCGCGCTCGGGCCTTGTTCGAAACGTTTGGCATGAGGGTGCAACCTACAAGGATTACGTGGAGTGGGCGCTCGACGTCCCGATGTTCCTCGTCAAGCGACCGGGCCGCGTGCTCGCGAACACCGGGCAAACGTTCCGCGCGTTCTTGGCGGACGGTTTCGAGGGTGAGCGGGCGAACCACGAGGACTGGACGACGCACATCAACACGCTCTTCCCTGAAGTTCGCCTCAAGAAGACGCTCGAAGTTCGCTGTGCCGACGCCCAAGGTCCGCGCGAAGCCAACGCGCTTCCTGCGCTCTGGGTGGGGCTTTTGTACGACGACAAAGCGCTCGCCGACTTCGAAGCGCTCACCCACGATTGGACCTTCGACGAGATGTCGGCTGTTCGAGCGGAAGCGCCTCGCTATGGCCTGCGTGCTCCTTTTCGCGGACACACGATCGCCGACGAGGCGAAAGCCATTTTGCGTCTCGCGTGCGAGGGTCTCGAGCGCCGAGCGTTCCGAAACGCGGCGGGAAGGTCGGAGGCTAAATACCTCGACGGTCTCGCGGAGCTCATCGACCAGGGGAGTTGCCCGGCGGACCGATTGTTGCGCGTGGCGTTTAGCGATGGTCTCCAGGTCGCCCTCGATGCGCATGCGCGCCTTCTCTGAGCGATGAACCCGGTTTTTGCGAGGGTCTTCGGTGAGCCGATTCCCTCGTTTTTCTTGTTCGTTGCGCTCGCCTACCTCCTCGCGGCCGTGGTGCTCGTGGGCACGGCCGCAGCCGAGGGGCGCAACGCGGACGCGTGTGTAGACCTTGCGCTGATCACCGTCGTCGCGGGCATCGGGGGCGGGCGCTTCGCGCATGTGCTCTTCGACGGGCATCTTGCAGATTACATCCACTTGTGTACGGCGCCGGAGCTCGTGGACTGGCCCCTCGATCAAGTCACGTGCGTGTCGTCCGAATGGGGCGGCGTGTGGGATGCTTCTCGCGCGGTCTGTCATCCGGCGCAGCACGACTGTTTCGCGTGGGCTCGGTTTTGGAGCGGCGGTCTCACGTTCTACGGAGGGCTCTTCGCGGCAACGGCGGCGGGAATTTGGTCCGCCAAGCGCGATGGTTTGGGCATGCTCTACGCGGCCGACATTGCGGCGATGGCGGTACCCCTCGGTCTGTCGGTGGGTCGAATCGGCTGCTTTTTCGCAGGGTGTTGCTTCGGCGCCCCCACCGCTTCGCGCCTCGGTGTCGTGTTTCCGCCCGGAAGCGACGCGTCCGTTGCTCAGGCGAAGCTCGGCCTCATTGAATCTTCGACCCGCTGGAGCGTTCCGGTGCACCCGACGCAGCTTTACGAATCGGCGGGCGCGCTGCTCATCGCGGCGGTCATCGCGTTTTGGGTTCGACCTCGTCGCAAGCGCGATGGAGAGCCATTCCTTGCATTCTGCATCATGTACGCGGTGCTCCGCTTTGGTCTTGAGTTCCTTCGGGCAGACGAGCGCGGCGGCCTTCTTGGGTTCTCGACGAGCCAGTGGCTTTCGGTCGTCCTCGTAGGGTCGGCGCTCGCACTGACGCGGACTCTTCGCGGCGTTTCGCAGCCATCTTAAAAGGGCGGAACGAAAAAAGGCGGCGCAGGTGCGCAAAGTGGTTGCATGTCTTACATATGTAGGTAAGTAAGCGCCCATCCCCGACGCCAACGTACGCGTCGCTTCACCGGAGTAAACCATGGCTCTTCGCACCCACGCTCGCATGCTCGCAGTTTCAGCCTCCATCACGCTCGGCGCATTGGCCAGCGGTTGCGCAGGTGAGGCCCCGTCGGCGGCCAGCGACATCAGCCTTGCGGACGAGGCTGTCACGGACGTGAATCACTCGAGCGTCAAGCGCCAGAGCATTGGCAATTGCTGGATCTACGCGACGGTCGGTTGGGCCGAGTCGCTCAACAAGTCCGCGACGGGCGTCGAGAAGAATTACTCCGAGAGCTACGTGACGTTTTGGTCGTGGTTCGAGCGACTCACGAGCGGCGAAACGACCGGCAGCGAGCTCTCGACGGGCGGCAGCTTTGGCTACGGCAGCACGCTCCTCGGCAAGTACGGCATGGTCGCGGAGGGTGACTTCATCGCCGACGAAGCGACCGCCGAGATGAGCCTTCGTCAGAAGTCTGCGCTCACGGCCATCAACCTCTCGCTCAAGAGCGGTGCGCTCAAGACGTCGACCGCGCGCCGCAACCGCGCAACGGTGAAAGCCGAGCTCGTCAAGGCCTGGGCGCTCACGCCCGCGGTGGTCGCGAAACTCGACGCGCTTTTTGGAAGCGATTTCTCGAAGAATCTGACGACCACGTCGGGCGGAAAGCTTTCCGTTGTCACGACCGGTTCGATCGCGAAACGCCCGAGCGAAGTGCCTGCGCAATACACGAAGGGGCCGGGGCTTGCTGCGACCAAGACGACGCTCGACGCTGCCATCCGCGACTGGCGCGTCGCCTATTACCCAAGCACGGCGACGACCCGTCGTGACTTTCAGAAGCGCGTGCAGCGTGCGCTTCACGATGCGCAACCGGTCATCGCGAGCTGGTTTGTCGACTTCAACTCCCTCGACGACAATGGTGCATTCCGCGCGCCGCCGTCGACGCCCGGTCATCAAGGCGGGCACCTCACGATGCTCGACGACTACGAGGCGACGAACGTGCCGGGCTACGGAAAGCTTCCCGCGGGCAAGCTCGAGACGCGCCAGGCTGCGTTGAACGCCGCGCTTTCGAGCACCGCGTCCATCTCGTTCTTCCGCACGAAGAACTCCTGGGGCGTGTCCCGAGCCGACCGGGCATTCGCGGCTCCTGGCCACAACGACCTCTATCTCGCGTACCTCAACGGGCCCGTGCAACGCTGCGAAGAGAACGCGGACGGCTCCCCCGACACGAGCAATTGCGCGCCGGAAGTGCCTCTCGACAACGTCGTGCTTCCCCCCGGTTACTGAAGCGTCCGGTTCGGCTCCGAGCGAACCCCAGAACACCCGCGGTCACCTGTCGCGGGTGTTTCGTTGCGCCGACGTCGCGCTCCGCATCGCCGCGCTTCGGCCGTTCGAGTAGGGGCGCTGCATGAGCAGTGACCGGCCCTTGCGCCTCGCATCGTGGAACGTGAACGGCGTGCGCGCAGCTGCGAAGAAGGGTTTCGCAACCTGGCTCGCGAGCGACCTCGACGTCGTCGCACTTCAGGAAGTGCGTGCAGACCGCGCGCAACTTGAGGCGGCGATAGCTGGGACGGGGACCTGGTGCGTGGCGTCTGCGGCGGCAGAAAAACCAGGGTATTCGGGCGTTGCGCTCCTCTCGCGCCATGAGCCCGACGACGTCTCCACCTCGCTCGGGCACCCGGCATTCGATGCGGAGGGCCGCTACGTCCGCATGCGCTTCGGTGCGCTGCATGTCGTGTCGGCCTACATGCCCAACGGTTCGGGCAAAGACCGGGACAACTCACGGGTTCCCTTCAAGCTTGCATTTTACAAGCACCTGCGCGCGGAGCTCGAGTCAGTCGTTGCGCCTGGTGGAGCCGTCGTGGTCCTGACCGACGCGAACACCGCGCCCTACGCCATCGACCTTGCGCGCCCGAAGGACAACGAGAAGACGAGCGGCTTCTTGCTCGAAGAGCGCGAGGAGCTTCAGCACTGGTTTCGCTCGGGCTGGACGGACGGTTTTCGCGCCAAAAACGCAGCCGAAAACCACTTCACGTGGTGGGCTCAACGCGGCGACTGTCGCGCGCGCAACGTGGGCTGGCGCATCGATCTCGCGCTCCTTTTTGGAAGCGCTGCGGCGCACCTCGACGCGTGTTGGCATGAGCCCGCCGTGCTTGGCAGCGACCATTGCCCAATCGGCCTAAGCCTCGATCGGCGCGTCGTCGGTGGAGCCCTTCGTGCCCTCGCTCAGCCGAGTCCGAGCGAACATCCTTCGCGTCTTTCTGCCAAGCCCGCAGACGGCAAAATTGGCCGCGCACGTGCGCCGCGCCGCTGACCCGGCGAGGCAATCTGTCGGGCTGCAGTCTGTAAACCCATGAAATGACTGCATAAACAGCATTGTTACTTTGTCGATTGACGCAGCGCGAAGACCGCGTAATCTTCGGCCTACGCAATGCGTCAGTCGGAAGGTTCACGATGCAACTGAATAGTTTGGTGGAGCAGATTCCCGGCGTGAAGGACTTGCTTGACGATCTCGTCGAGCGTTTACCCACGGATGACCTTCCTGCGGTGCAGCAGCGCGCCCAGATGATCAAGGCCAAGCTGCCGTCGATCGTCCAGGGTCTGAAGATCCTCGGGAAGAAGGACAAGTTCGAGCCGCTCTCGATCGGAACGTACCTCGAGCGCAACGCCGAGAAGTTTCCGCATCACCCGGCGATTCTCTTCGAGAACGCGAGCTACTCGCACCGCACCTTCAACATGTGGGTCAACCGCTACGCGAACCTGCTCCGCAAGGAAGGATTCAAGAAGGGCGACGTCGCGGCGATCCTCCTCGAGAACCGTCCCGAGGTCATGGTCGTGGTGGGCGCGCTCGCCAAGCTCGGTGCCATCGCTGCGCTCATCAACACGAACCAGCGCGAAGAGGCCCTCGTTCACAGCTTGAAGCTGTCGCACGCGAAGGCGTACATCGTCGGAGAAGAGCTCTTCAGCGCCTTCGACGCGATTTCTACAAAGCTTGATCTCGAAGGTTCGCCGAAATTCTGGCTCGTCGACCGCGGCCGGACGGACTGCCCCGAGGGCTTCCGTGATCTCGCCTCCGAGAGCGACGTTCAGTCGAGCGAGAACCCGCCGACGACGGGGACCGTGTTCCTCAAGGACGCGTGCTTCTACGTGTATACCTCAGGTACCACGGGCCTCCCAAAGGCGTCGATTATGACGCACTTCCGTTGGATCAAGGCGTCCGCGGGCTTCGGGCTCTGCGGCCTGAATTTGCAGCCCGGCGACGTCATCTACGTGCCGCTGCCCCTCTACCACAACAACGCCCTCACGGTGACGTGGGCCTCGGCGAGCGTCAACGGTTCGGCCGTTGCCATCCGCCGCAAGTTCAGCGCGCGCCACTTCTGGGAAGACACCCGCAAGTTCAACGCGAAGGCGTTCTGCTACATCGGCGAGCTTTGCCGCTACCTGATGAACCAGCCGCCGCGTCCTGACGACAAGGACAACCCGGTCGTCAAGTGCGTCGGCAACGGCATGCGCCCTGACATCTGGAAGGCCTTCAAAGAGCGCTTCGGCATCGAAGAGGTTTACGAGTTCTATGGCGCGAGCGAGTGCAACGTCGCGTTCATCAACCTCTTGAACGTCGACTGCACCGTGGGCCTCTGCCCGCTGCCGTATGCCATCGTGAAGTACGACGTCGAGAAGGACGAGCCTGTGCTCGATAGCGCGAATCACTTCGTGCTCTCGGACGTCGGCGAGACGGGTTTGCTCCTCGCGAAGATCACCGAGAAGACGCCCTTCGACGGCTACACGAACAAGGAAGCCAACGAGAAGAAGCTCTTCAAGAACTGCTTCGAAGACGGCGACACTTGGTACAACTCCGGCGACCTCATGAAGAACATGGGCTTCCGTCATGCCCAGTTCGTCGACCGCCTCGGCGACACGTTCCGCTGGAAGGGCGAGAACGTTTCGACGACGGAAGTCGAAGAGGTCATCAACAAGATCGAGTCGGTCGCGGAAGCCACCGTTTACGGCGTTGAGATCGCGGGCACGGATGGTCGCGCAGGCATGGGCGCGGTGGTCTTCAAGGGCAACGTCGACGCGTTCGACGGCAAGGCCTTTGGCAAGCACATCAAGGAAAGCCTCCCGGCATACGCCGTTCCCGTCTTCCTTCGCCTCAAGAGCGAGCTCGAAGTCACGGGCACGTTCAAGCACCGCAAGGTCGACCTCAAGAAGGAAGGCTTCGATCCGGACACCGTTGGTGAGCCCGTCTACGCCATGCTTCCTGGCTCGGACGAGTACGTTCGCGTGACCAAGAAGCTCAAGGGCGAGATCGACAAGAGCAAGTACAAGTTCTGAGAAGAGCTTGCATCATGCACGAAAGACCCGGGCTCAGCGCTCGGGTCTTTTTTTGTCCACCGCAGGCACTTTGATCAGCGCGCGTTCGAGTGAAAGCGCCACGCGTCGTCGACGATGCGATCGAGAGAGCGAACCGGAGCCCACGCGAGTTCGCTGCGAGCCTTCGTGGAATCGGCGACGAGTACGGCGGGGTCTCCGGCGCGACGGGGTCCGAAGGTGTGCGGCACCGGAACGCCTGCCGCTCGAGCCACCTGATCGAGCACCTCTTTGACCGTATAGCCGTCGCCTGACCCAAGATTATACGCGGTATGACCATCGACTAGGTCGAGTCGAGCGAGCGCCTTTTCATGCGCATCGGCGAGGTCGCTCACGTGCACGTAGTCACGCACGCAGGTTCCGTCTTTCGTCGCGTAATCGTTCCCAAAAACGGTCAACGCGGGGCGGGTTCCGAGAGCGGCGCCGATTGCGAGGGGAACGAGATGCGTTTCCGGATCGTGGCGCTCCCCGAGTCCGTCGCTGGGTTCGGCCCCCGCCGCGTTGAAGTAGCGCAGGGCGATCGATCGGAGTCCAAGCCGCGCGTAGTCGCTGAGGAGCTCCTCGATGACGAGCTTGGTGCGGCCGTAGGGGTTCATCGGGCGCTTGGGATGGGATTCGAGCAGGTGAGGGGTCTCGGGCTCGCCGTACACCGCCGCCGTCGACGAAAAGACGAGCTTGCCGACTTCCGCGTCAAGGAGGGCGCCAAGGAGCGCATGGGTGGCCACCACGTTGCCGGTCCAGTACTTCCGCGGATTCGAAACCGACTCGCCGACAAGGGACTTGGCTGCAAAGTGCACCACCGCGCTGACAGCGTGCGTCCTGCAAATATCCACGACAAGCGCGGGGTCGTCGACGGACCCTTGAACGAAGGGCACCCCGTCGGGGACCGCGCATCGGTGCCCGGTTGACAGGTCATCGAGGACGACGACGGACTGGCCGCTGCGCCGAAGCCAACGCACCGTGTGGGAGCCAACGTAGCCGGCACCGCCGGTGACCAAGATGCTCATGGCGATTTCTCGTGCGAACGCTTTGACGGCTGGGAGCGGCTCGATTAACACGCGCACGCGCGGTCAGGAGAAGCCATTGTGGTCCTCTCTTGCGTCTTCGACTCCTCGGAAACACCGCTATGCCCGAGGTTGGCCGGTCGCTTCGGCGTCCGCAAAAGCAGCGTCCCCATACATGAGCAACCCAGAAACCCTCGAAGCCATGGACGACACCATGGATTCCTTCGCCGCACTCTTCGAAGCCAGCCTTTCGGGCGGCGATTTCGGCAAAGAGGGTGAAATCGTCAAGGGCACGATCGTAGCCGTTCGCCGCGATCACGTGGTCGTCGACATCGGCGGCAAGAGCGAAGGTCTGATCCCGGTCAACGAATTCGCTGACGCGCAGGGTCAGGTCTCCGTGGCCGTCGGCGACATCGTTGATGTCTACGTCGACAGCCGCGAGAACGACGATGGCCTCGTGCTCCTCTCGAAGGAGAAGGCCGACAAGATGAAGGTGTGGGACGAGATCTCCCTCGCGTGCGAACGCGACGAGATCATCGAAGGCACCATCAGCCAGCGCGTGAAGGGCGGCCTCTCGGTCACCATCCGCGGCGGCGTGAAGGCCTTCCTCCCAGGCAGCCAGGTGGACCTTCGTCCGGTCCGCAACCTCGACAAGCTCATTGGTCAGAACTTCCCGTTCAAGATCATCAAGTTCAACAAGAAGCGCGGCAATATCGTGCTCTCGCGTCGCGTGCTCCTCGAGCGCGAGCGCGATGAAATGAAGGCGAAGACCCTCGAGACG
>CAIQDA010000149.1 GCA_903870415.1 uncultured delta proteobacterium | reverse complement strand
CGCAAGCCGCGCGCTTCTCAAAAGTTTTCGCGGCGCTCGCTCCCTACCGAACGGAACTCGCAAACGACGCAACTTCTCACGGCTGGCCCCTCGTCCGACACTTGGCGTTTCACTACGGCGACGACGACGCAGCTCTCGACGTCGACGACGAGTTCCTCCTCGGCCCCGCAATGCTCGTGGCGCCGTACCTAGCAAAATGTGCCAATCCGTTCGGCTGCTCGTTTGACCGGCAAGTCTTTTTGCCGAAAGGAACTTGGGTTCACCTTTGGAGCGGACGCCCATACGGGTCCGCAGCCGCGTCGAGCACCGTCACCGTCCAGGCTCCGATCGGTGAACCCCCTGTGTTTTACCGCTCCGATTGGGCCGGCGCCGCAGCGTTTCGCTCAAGACTTGCAGGGTTTGGCGTCACGGTCCCATGAGCGGTTTTTGACCATCGCGTGGCGGTCGTTTCGTGCGACTCCGTTGCGCGGATCGTTGGCCTCCGATCGCGACGTTTAGACGTTGAATGAACGAACGCGTGGGCGGTCGCGCGGACCGTCGACAACGTCGCACCCACTCCGTCACGCGAGGACCGCAGCACCCCGCTCGCGGGAAGCGCTGGTGGTTCGCTCGCTTTTTGGCCTGCAGGTCCAGGCCGTCGCGCGCCGCGGGGGCGTTTGGGACCCCGTCGCAAAAAACGCCACATCGACCCTGACTTCGCCTGTCGAGCCCGCGGACGACGCTCCGCGAAGCCCCATTAATCGTTGAATAGAGGTTCACCGCTCCGCCGTGCTAATTCGCTGCCACCCATCACACCGACGGCGCACAAACCGCGCTCCACTAACTCGATGCATAAGTGCATATAGTGCGCGATTCGGAATACTTTTCGCCGCGGTCGCAGAACGTTGCTCCGGCGAAAGGAAGTGGTTCAAATTCTAGGATGAGCGATGGGAACGCATCCCCCTTCGCCTCATCGCCGTCACTTGAAGAAGCTCCGCTACCTGCAGCTGATGCTGAAGTACGTCTCGCTCCTTGCGTTCAAGCGCAAGACGGTGGGCGGCTATTGCGACGCGGCTGTAGCCAAGTGGGGCGACCGCGTCTTTCTTCGATTCGAAGAGCAGACGTGGACGTTCCGTGAATTCAACGATCGGGCGAACAAGCGCGCCAACTTGTTGCGCCGCGAGGGCGTGGGCAAAGGCGACGCGATCATCCTGCTCATGGAGAATCGCCCGGAGTTTCTCGAGACGTTTGTCGCCGTTGGAAAGCTTGGCGCGATCGTTTCCAACATCAACACGAACCTCCGCGAACGGCAGCTCGTTCACTCGGTTCGCATCTCCAAACCGAAGCTCGCCGTCGTCGGGTCCGAGTGCGCCGAGGTGTTCGCGCAGGCGATGGCCCTCGACGCCGTGCTCGGACCGGACCGAGTGCTCCTCGACTCGCGATGGCCCGCAGCGTCGCCGGTGCCGAGCGGATGGAGACCGATCGAGCCGCTCCTCGATCAAGAGCCCACCACGGCGCCGCCGAAGCTCAAGCTTCGAAGCGACGACATGCTTTGTTACATCTTCACGTCGGGGACGACGGGGCTGCCAAAAGCCGCAAAAATCAACCATTTGCGCTTCGCTTCGGCGGGCATTGGCATGGGTTGGTACGGCATGGGCATCAGCGAAGAAGACACGATTTATTGCGCGCTACCGCTCTACCACTCGAACGGTTTGCTGATCGCGTTCGGCTCGGCGCTCGTCAACGGAGCGACCATCGCCATCGCGCGAAAGTTCTCCGTGAGGCGGTTTTGGGAAGACTGTATCACGTTCAAGGCTACGGCTTTTGTATATATTGGTGAGGTATTGCGTTACCTTGTCAACTCGGCACCTAGCCCGAATGATCGTGTTCATACGGTCACGCGATGCCTCGGAAACGGCCTTCGCCCGGACATCTGGAACGACTTCAAGGAGCGCTTCGGAATCCTGAATATTCGCGAGTTTTACGCCGCGACCGAGGGCAACGCCTTCACGCTCAACCTCGACGGGGCGCATGGCTCGGTCGGTCGCATCATTCTCAAGTCGTCGAACAACCTTGTGCTTGCGCGCTTCGACGTCGAACAAGAAGAAATCGTTCGCGACGAGAATGGCTTCGCTCTCGTGTGCAAGCCAAACGAGTCCGGCGAGCTGCTCGGGCGCATCAAGGTGACGACGCCGTTTCTCGGTTACTCCGATGAAAAAGAGTCGAAGAAAAAGCTCCTCTACGACGTGTTCCAAAAAGGCGACGCGTACTTCCGCACTGGCGATTTGCTGAAGCAAGACGATGCGGGCAACTACTTCTTCGTCGATCGCATTGGCGACACGTACCGATGGAAGGGCGAAAACGTTTCGACGAACGAAGTGGGCGAAGTGCTCACGTCGTTCAAAGGCATGCGCCTTGCGAACGTTTACGGCGTCCAGGTGCCGAATGCCGACGGGCGCGTGGGCATGGCCGCGCTCATGCACGACGAAGGCGCGGAGCTCGACAAGGAGGCGTTCTACGAGTTCGTGGACGAGAAACTCCCTGCGTACGCACGCCCTGCGTTTATCCGCGTGAAGAAGGAGATGGAGCTCACCGGCACCTTCAAATTCGTGAAGAGCGATCTCAAAAAGCAAGGGTTCGATCCGAAGCTTGTCGAGGAGCCGCTCTTTGTTCGAAACGACACGTTGCGGACCTATGAACCTCTCGACGACTTCACCTTCGAGGCGATCGAAGTCGGCATGCTTCGGTTCTAGCGACGACGCTGCGGGAACTCGTCGCTTGTGCCGCTGAAACGCCTGAGTGCGCGGCGTAGAAAAAGACTGTTCGACTGCTCGCGTTGACGATCGCAGGGCTTTCGCAGTCACACGACTTCTGCCAGCGTATCGCCATGGTCGAAGCATCCTCTACCGCGCAGCCCCTGCGAGACGACGTGCGCACCCTTGGCGACTTGCTTGGGCAGACACTGCGCGAGGAAGAGGGCGACGAACTCTTTCACCTCGTCGAAGAAGTCCGTGCACTCTCCAAGGAAGCCCGTCGAGGTTCCGCTGCGAAGGCCGAAGAGCTACGCACGCGCCTTGCCGCCCTCGACACCGAGCGCATCCTTCCGCTCGCGCGCGCCTTCGGACATTTCCTCGCCTTGGCGACGATCGCCGAGCAGCACGATCGCGGGCGCCAGCGTCGAAGCCGCCTGTTGCGCGAGCCCGAGCGGCCAACGCTTGGGTCGTTCGAGGACACGTTTCATCGGCTTCGCGCGCAAGGCGTGAGCAAGGATCGCATCTTCGACTGCCTGAGCACGCTCCAGGTCGAGCTCGTGCTGACGGCGCACCCGACGCAAGCCACGCGACGCTCGATCCTCGCGAAGCAACGACGCATCGCCTCGGCCCTCGCGGCTCGTGACAAGCCCGAGCAGCTTCCTGCCGAGCGGCGCATGCAACATGAAGCGCTTCGCCGGGAAATTGCAGCCTGGTGGCGTACCGACGACCTGAGACGCCGCAAGCCGACACCCGTCGACGAAGCGCGCGGAGGCCACGTGCTCGTGGACCAGGTGCTCTGGGATGCGGCCCCTCGCTTTCTGCGCGACCTCGACGACGCGCTCTTGCGCACCGTGGGCCGTCGTTTGCCGCCGGAGACCGCGCCGATTCGCATTGGCACGTGGATGGGTGGGGACCGCGATGGCAATCCGTTCGTGGTGCCCGAGGTGACGCGTGAAGCCATTTTGCGCGCGCGCGTTCTCGCGGCCGAGCTCCATGCCCGCGACATCGACGCGCTTCGCGAAGAGCTGTCGATGCGCCGCGGCTCAGAGGAATTGCACGCGATCGTTGGCACCGAGGGCGCGCCTTATCGGGCTCTCTGCCAGCGCATTCGAGGTCGGCTCCAGGAGACCGCGCGCGTGTGTCAGGCGAGCCTTGCAAACGACTCGGCGGGAGCCCTCGCGACGGGAACCTTTGCAGCTTACACCGACCCAGCCGAGTTCGTGAACGAGCTCATGGTGCTGTGGCGCTCGCTCCATGAAACAGGTGCCGCACGCATCGCCGAAGGAATGCTGCTCGACGTCATCCGCCGCGCAAAGATCTTCGGCCTCGGTCTTGCGCGTCTCGACCTGCGCCAAGCGAGCGACGTGCACACCGCAGCGATGGATGCCGTTACCAAGCATTTGGGCCTCGGATCCTACGCCGCCTGGTCCGAAGACGAGCGCATGTCGTTCCTCGAAACGGAGCTCGCATCGAAGCGCCCACTCCTCCCGAGAGACCTCGAGGAGGACGAATCGGTTCGCGACGTCCTCGGCACCTTTCGCATGATCGCGGCGCTTCCGCGTTGGGCCTTCGGCGCGTACATCGTCTCGACAACGCGTTCGGCGTCCGATGTGCTGCTCCCGCTTCTGCTTCAGCGCGAGTGCGGGGTGCGCGAGCCGCTTCGTGTGGTGCCCCTCTTCGAGACCCTTGCGGACCTTGATGCGGCACCGGTTATCACCGAGCGAATTCTCACGTCGGAAGCCTATCGTGCAGCGATCGGTGACCGGCAGGAGATCATGATCGGCTACTCGGACTCCGCGAAAGACGCAGGGATGCTCGGTGCGGCGTGGGCCCTTTACCGCGCGCAAGAATCGCTCGTCGCCATCGGCGAACGCACCGGCGTGCACCTTACACTCTTTCATGGACGCGGCGGCACGGTCGGTCGCGGCGGCGGTCCTATCTACGGCGCGCTCCTCGCTCAGCCCGCAGGCTCGGTCAACGGTCGCCTGCGCATCACGGTGCAAGGCGAAATGATCGAGGCAAAACTCGGACTTCCGGCCCTCGCTCGCCGCACGCTCGAGCTTCACGTGAACGCCACTCTTGAAGCCACGTTGAAGCCTGCCGAAGCCGTCGAGCCGCGCTGGCGTGCCGCGATGGACCGCATGGCCGCACGCTCCACGAGCGCGTACCGATCCATCGTCCGCGACGACCCTCGGTTCGTTCCCTACTTTCGCGCGTCCACGCCCACCGACGAGCTCGCTCACTTGCAAATCGGGTCTCGGCCCGCACGCCGCAAAGCCACGCAAGACATCGCCTCGCTCCGCGCGATCCCCTGGATATTCGCATGGATGCAGACGCGCCTCGTGTTGCCGAGCTGGCTCGGAATTGGGTCGGCGCTCTCCGCCGAACTCGCCTCGGACGAAGGGCGCGAAGACCTCAAAGCGATGCGTGCCGGTTGGCGCTTTTTTCGGACGAACCTCGACCTCGTCGAAATGGCGCTGGCGAAGTCGGACCGCGAAGTGGCGCGCCACTACCACGAGGTGCTCGTTCCAAAAGAGATCGCCTCGCTGGGTCTTGAGCTGCTCGCGTCCCACGAGATCACCGAACAGGCTATTCTTGCTGCAAAAGGCGGCGGCGAGCTTCTCTCGTCGAACGCAGCCCTTCGCGACACCATCGCGCTGCGAAACCCTTACATCGACCCGCTGCATTTGCTCCAAGTGGAGCTCCTTCGCCGCCATCGCGTTCGCCCCGAGCCGGCTCTCGTGGACGCGCTCCTCGTGACCATTCACGGCATCGCGGCGGGCGTTCGCAACACCGGGTGACCTCGTCGCGCTCGGACGCTCGGACGCTCTGGCGCGTCGTCCACGGCCATGAAGCGCCGACAGCGGCCTTTCACGTTTCGCGGTCGCACTCCGTGACCCGCTCGGCTATCGACCCAAAGCCTATGGCCGACGCGACCCCTTCGACCGCTGATTCGCTTGATGAATTGCTCGATCTCGCCCTTGATCGG
>CAIQDA010000148.1 GCA_903870415.1 uncultured delta proteobacterium | reverse complement strand
CCGGCGTCGGGACCGCTGACAATGAGCAGCCGATACGGATCCGTATTTTGCAGCTCGCGACGGGTGACTTTGAGCTCCGGGTTCGTCGCTTCGTGCGCGACGGGGCCGATGCTCTCGTTCTCCACGGTGATGCGGTAGTCGCCGATCACGATGAGGTCGCCGTGCGCCAGTTCGACGGCCTCTTCGAGGCGCACGCCATTGAGGTAGACGCCGGTCAGGCTCGCCAGATCTTCGAGGCGGTAGCCCATGAGGGCCTCGGTGCCCGCCAGGCGTTCAAAACGCGCGTGGCGACGGGAAACGTTGCGTTCCGTCAGGCGGATCGCATTTTCCTCGTCCCGTCCTACCGCGTAGGCGTCGCGCGAAAGCGGGACGACCGTGCGCCGCGCTTCGTCGTCTTCGATGACCAGCTTCCACATGTTCGTGTCGGGCACGCCTGCGCGGAGGGAGTTCCGGCCGGACCCACGGTAGCGACTCTTTCGCCGAGGCGGAAGCGTTGCGCGCGCCTTCGTCACGTGACCACGAAAGCGAAGGGGCCCTAGGGCGTGGGAGTTGAGCCGGCAGCGATCGCGCGCAAAGCGCCTGTCAGGGCTCCATCCACTGGGGTTCGCCAGACGGAAGCGTTGCGAGAAAGGCGTTCTTCGCGTCGAGGACTGCCCGCTCGTCGAGGCCGTCGAAGGTGAGCTTCGTTCGAAAGCGCGCGTCGGTCCAGGTCGGGTACGAGCCCACGTCGATGTCGGGGAAGAGGGCGACCACCGCGTCGAGCAGGGGCTTGAGATGGCCTTCGTCCATGTTCGTGTAGACTGCATGGCTCACGAAGGGGCGGTGCCTGCCGATCACGGCCTCGACGACCGCGAGCTTCATGCGAAAGACCTCGGGAATGCCTGGGAGAACGAAGGTATTGTGCATGCGGATCGTCGGCCAGCGGACGCTCTCGGTCACGTCGAGATTCGCGCCTTCCGGCACGAGCGCCATGCGCAAATGCCCATCGGTGCAACGGGCCCCGTAGTGCGCGCGAATGAGATCCGCGGTCACTTCATCGGTCACCGTGCGGACGCCGAACGCGTCGGAGACCGCTTCGATCGTCACGTCGTCGTGCGTGGGCCCAACGCCACCCGAGGTGAAGACCCAGTCGTGGCACTTCGATAAGTGCGCGACCGAAGCAGCTATTTGGGACCGATCGTCAGGAATAACGAGGATTTTTTCGAGCCGAACGCCCAAGCGTCGAAGCAAGAGCGCCAGGTCGCGGCTGTTGGTGTCCTGAACCTTGCCCGATAATATTTCGTTGCCGATTACAAGGGCGGCGGCGGTTGGAACGACTTCGGCAGTCATGGAACTCGACGGCGCCCCCTTCTTCTCGGTACTCTGACGAACCAAGGTTAGCAGGCACGCGCGGCAAAGACATGCAAAGGGTTCTCATCGTAGAAGATTCAAACGCGGTCCGGACGTTCGTTCGCGGCGCGCTGGAAGACGAAGACTTCCAACGTGCTGTCGGTGGCTTCGAGGTCTTCGAAGCGGCGTCGGGATTCGAAGCGATGGCCCAGCTGCCACGGGGGCCGTTCGCGTGCATCGTTACCGACATCAACATGGGTGACATCAACGGACTTGAGCTCGTCAACTTCATTCGCAAGTCCGAGCATCACCGCACCACACCCGTGGTGATCATCTCGACTCAGTCGTCGGAACGCGACATCGAGCGAGGTCTCGCGCTCGGGGCAAACGCATACCTGCCGAAGCCCTTCACCGCCGAGGCGCTCCAAGCAGTCGTGCAGCGCTTCGTGGCGCCGGGCGAGGGATAACCATGGCCGATTTCGGATCCGACTCGTCAGAGAAGAAGGAAGAGTTCTTCTCCGAAGCGCAGGAAATCGTCGACGGGCTGGGCAAGCTCCTCCTCGACCTTGAAGGTGCCATCACCGAGTCGCGCATCGACCCGGACGTCATCAACGAGATGTTCCGTGCGGTGCACACGCTGAAAGGCATCGCGGGGCTCTTCGGCGCCACGCGCATGAGCGGCATGTCGCACGAGCTCGAGAACATGCTCGACGACGTGCGCATGGGGCGCCTCGACCTGTCGGTCGCCGTCCTCGATCTGCTTTTCAAAGCGGTTGATCTCTACACGCATATTCTCCTCTTCGAGCGAGGAGACGCGCCGGACCCGGAACACGAGATCGCGAAGCTGCTCTCGCTCTTCGCGCAGGTCACGCAGCCCGACGAATCGCCCACGTCGAACATCTTCACGCAGTACGATCTCGACCCGGGAATGTTCGGCGTGCTCACGGAGTACGAAGAGCACCGGCTCAAGTCGAACATCGAAGCGGGCCTTGGCCTCTTTCGTTTGCGCGTTCGCTTCAGCCTCACGATTCTCGACTCGGCTCTCGAGGACCTGAAAAAGAAGGCGAAGCCGCTCGGCGAAATCATCACGTACCTGCCGGCGCCGTCGACAGACGAGAGCGATTTCGAGAACCTCGAACTCGACATTCTCATGTCGAGCAAGAGCGACGCGGCGCTCATCGATCGAACGCTTTCAGTCGAAGGCCTCGTCGTCAATCCGGTGAAGCGTCGCGCGGCGGGCGGGCCTCCTCCGAAGCCTCAAGCGCCCGTAAGCCGTTCGCCGCTGCCGAAAATCGGCGCACCGCCTTCGCTGCCACCGCCGACCATTGCGGGGCCTGGACGGCTGCCGGCGGACCTCATGCCCGAGACCCGTGCGGGGACGCCGAAGGCTCCTCCCGCGAAGAGCGGACGGCCTGGGGCACGCACGAGCATGGCGCCGCATGCGCCTGGGCAAGCGGGGCAGTTCGTGGGCAAGTCCGCGGCCCAAACGACCGTTCGCGTCGACATCCGCAAGCTTGATCGCCTCATGACGATCTTGGGCGAGCTGGCCATCGTTCGCAGCGCAGTCGGTCGCCTCGCCGAGCGCTTGCGCGGCAGCGTCGAGCATCGCGAACTCGGTACCGAACTTCACCGCCTGCACCGCACGTTCGAGCGCCAGCTCGCTCAGATGCAGAACGGCATCCTCGAAGTGCGCATGGTCCAGCTCGGGCCTGTGTTCGACAAGCTCCAGCGTGGCCTTCGCGCCATCAGCCGCGAGTACAGCCGCCCGGTCAACTTGGTCATCACGGGCCAAGAGACCGAGATCGACAAGCTCATCGTCGAAGAGCTTTCGGACCCGCTCATGCACATGGTCCGAAACGCCTTCGACCACGGCATCGAGCCCGTCGAAGACCGCTTGAGCGTGGGCAAGCCCGAGGTGGGCACCATTGCGCTGAACGCGTATCAAAAGGGCAACCACGTCGTCATCGAAGTCGAAGACGACGGTCGCGGAATGGACCCGAAACTCATCATCGCGAGCGCCATCCGCAAGGGTGTCATCACGGAAGACGAGTCACGCGAGATGAGCGCGCGCGACGCGTACCGTCTCGTGTTCATGCCGGGCTTTTCGACGAAGGTCGTCGTCACGGACCTGTCCGGTCGCGGTGTCGGCCTCGACGTCGTGAAGACGAACATCTCCAAGCTCGGCGGCATCGTCGACGTCACGAGCGACGTTGGTATCGGCACGAAGATGACGATCACCCTCCCGGTGACCCTCGCCATCATCAACGTGCTCATCGTCGAGATTGGCGGACGCTCGTTCGCCATTCCGCTCGCAAGTGTCGAAGAGGCGTTCGTCTACGAACCAACGCTCACACGAAATGTCGAAGGTCGTGAAGTGCTGTCGTTGCGCGGCCAGAGCCTGCCAATCTGCCACCTGTCGACGCTCTTTCAGATCGATTCGTTCGACGCGGAAGGCCACGACGGCCGCAAGTTCTATGTGGTGACGGTGGCCGTGGGCATTCGTCGACTGGGCCTCCTCGTCGACCGTCTCGAAGGGCAGCAGGACATCGTGATCAAGCCCCTCGGCAAGTCGCTCAAGTCCGTTCATGGCTTCGCCGGTGCCGCGGAGCTCGGTGACCAACGCGTCGCGCTCGTCCTCGACGTTGCCGCCATCGTTGAAGAGGTGCTCGCGGGCGACCAGAGCCGCTACTTGGCCATGTCCGGCGACGGAAGGATTTGATGATGTCCGATCTGATTCGCCGCCCCGTTCGCGATATGCGCCGCGCCGCCGACATGGGCAAGCGCGTTGAATACCTCGCGTTCATGCTTGGGACGCAGATCTACGCGGTGCCTATCCAGCACATCGCGGAGATCCTCAAGCCGCCGCCCATCACGGAAATTCCCCGCGCGCCACGCAACGTCGTTGGCATCATCAGCGTGCGCGGAAAGCTCGTGACGGTGTTCGATCTTCGCCGCCGCTTCGGGCTCATCGAGTCGCCGTTCGATCGACGCACCCGCATCTTGCTCACCGACACCGGAGACGACGAGCCCATCGGTCTTCTCGTCGACGAAGTGCGACAAGTCTATCGCTTGGCCGAGCACGAAATCGAACCCGCTGCCGCGCTCGGCGGCGACCAGCCGGCGTACATTTTCGGTATTGGCCGTCAGGACGACGCATTGCTTGTGCTTTTGGAATTGAAAGCTTTGCTTGAGTCTTAAAAACACGACCGCCTAAATCGCACCACGCTTGCGTGTGTGAGCGATTGGGTGTGTGGTCTGTGCATGGACCATTGGGGGGCCTGGCGTTACGCCAAGGGCATTTCCCGCACAGGCGAGATAGTCTGAAACCTCACGCCGCCCGCAGAAGGAAGTGACACGTGCTCGCAAAGGGAATGCGCTCGATGGGACCCCGCCACCGCCACGACCCGTTGAAAAACTTGGTCGGCTTTTGCGTCGGCGAGGTCAACTACGCCGTGCCGATCCTGTGCGTGAAGGAGATTTCAAATCCTCTCGAGGTCGTGTCGCTGCCCTACGCTCCGCCGGCCGTGTGCGGCGTGTCCGACTACCGCGGTGACGTGGTGCCGGTCATCGACATGCGTCAGCGATTCAAGCTGGAACGCCAAGCGAGCACGCGCCGCACCAAGTGGGTCATTCTCGAGCTCGAGGGTCGTCTCGTGGCGCTCGTCGTCGATCGCGTGTCGGAGGTTTTCGGCACGGGCGGTTCCGAGGTTCGCGCCTCACCGGCGCTCGGTGGCGGCGAAGACGTTCGTGGAATCGCGGGCGTGACGAACTACAATGGCGAGCTCGTTTTCGTCCTCGACACGAACAAGTTGCGCGACCTGACCGAGTCGGTCTCGCTCCCTCACTCTCTGCCCTCGACCATGGCGCGTGCGAGCTTGCTCGCGCCTAAAATGCCTACGTGAACGAAGCTCTCGCCGCCGTCAAATGGTTGCTCTCGCAAGCGGAGCCGGAAGCCCGGCGAACCGCAGCGCAGCAACTTGTCAAAGTCGACGGCGCAGAGGCAGTGGCGTTTCTCATTCAGGCCCTTGGCGACGACGACTGGCGCGTGCGACGAGAGGCGGCTCTTGCTGCGCCATTGATGGGTCCGCGCGACTACGTGATCGCGTCGCTCATTCCGTTGCTTTCAGACGACGAAAATATCGGCCTACGCAACGCGACGGTGGAAGCGCTTTCTGGAATTGGCGCGGACGCGATCGGACCCATTCTCGACGTGCTTCTGTCGCTGTCGAGCGACGGCAAGAAGCTCGCGATCGAGACGCTTGCGGGCATCACGGACGAGCGAAGTGCGTCGGCGCTTGAGGCGCTTCTCGAGAACGAAGACGTCAACGTGGCGTGCAGTGCTGCCGAGGCTCTCGCCCAGGTCGCCAAGCGGTCAGAGGACCTGCGTGGTGACGCGATCGCCGCGCTCGTGCGTAACGTGGAGCGCGCCGATACCTACTTCCGGGTCGCGCTTCTCGAAGGGCTGAAACTCCTCGAAGCGGACCTGCCGTGGTCGGTTTACGCCAAGGTCGTCGGCGATCCGATGCTCCGCCGTTACGCGGTGTCTGCGGCGGCGCGCATGAACGACAACGAGGCTCTCGACTTGCTCGTGGCCACGCTTGCTCGCGGACCGAAAGCTCTCGCGCGCGAGGCGACGATCGTCCTCGGCGAAAAGGTGCATGCTGCAACCAACGACCCGGCGCTTGTCGCGTACGTCCATCAGGCGTTTTCGAAGTTCGCGTCGGTGTCCACCACGATTCTCGCGTTCGCTCGCGCGCACGACGATCTTGCGGTCCGAGCCGGAGCGATCACGCTTCTCGGTCTTCTTCGCGACCCGGCGACCATTCCCGCCATCATCGGCGCTCTGAGTGAAGAGGCGCTTGCCGACCGCGCCGAACGCGCATTGCGACTCGTCGGCGGCGGTGCCATCGGACCGATAATGGCGCTCGCCAAATCGAACGAGCCAAGCTCCCGCGTGAGTGCGATTTCGATGATGCCATCGATCGTCCACAGCGCGAAGGACGAGGTTCGCCTCACGCTTCACGGCGCGTTGACCGACGAGTCGAACGAGGTTCGAGCGACCGCGTTGCGTGTGCTCGGGTCCACCGGCGACGCCGACGACATGGAGCGCATCATGCCCATGGTCAACGACGCCGACCCGCGCGTTGCAGCGGCAGCAGCGGCGGCCTTGGCCCCACTCGCGAAGCGATTCGAAGAGCGTGCTCTTGAGCTCGTGACCCACGCGGACGTCGAGGGGCCACTCGCTTCCGCGGCCTGCGTGGTTCTCGCGGCGGTCGCAGAAGAGCATCCGCTGACGCGTGATCGAATTCGCTTTCTCGAACGTGCCATCACGAGCACGGACCCGCGCGTTCGGCGTCTCGCCGTCGAGTCGCTTGCGGTCAACCCCTCGGACGACGTTGTCGACGTCTTGCAACTCGGCCTCGCCGACGAAGAGCGTGACGTGCAGCTTGCAGCCATTCGTGCGCTCGGTCGCGCGGGCAAGGGCGAGCCCATTGAGATTCTGATTCTCGGTGCGCGCGACGGCGAACTCGTGGCCAGCGGTTTGTCTGCGCTGAGCGAGTGCGACGAAGAGCGGGCTCTCGCGATCGCAGCCAAACTCGTCGATTCACGCGACCCTCTCGTGGCGTGTGCTGCGGTCGATGCGCTCGGGCGCGCGGGCGGCGTTTCCGCACGAACGGCGCTGCTTCGCGGCCTCGAGCATCCCGACGGAGACGTTGTGCGTCTGGCGCTCACTGAACTTGGCATCCCCGAATCCGAGGTCGAGCGCGAGCGCATCGGCGCGTGCCTTCGGAATCCAAGCCCGAGCGTTCGTCGTGCAGCGGTCGATTCGATCGGCCATGAGCGAAGCAGAGAGTCGCGGCGCATCGTTCGTCGCCGTCTCGACGAAGAGAGCGATCCGCGCGTCATCGAGATGATCCTCTCCGTGCTCGCCGAAGGAGCAGGGGACAGTGGTGTCCTGTGACTCCACCTATCCGGTCGCCGCTCGACCGCATCGAATTGCGGCGCGAAGAGTTCGAGAGTCTCCGTGACATGTTCGCCGAGCGCCTTGGGCTCGCGCTTCCTCCCGACGCGCGAACGTCGATCGAGCGACGACTTCAAGACCGGCTCATTCACCATGGCCACGGCTCGTTCAGCGAGTACGCGCAGTTCCTAAGATTCTCGGGCGCGGCCGTCGACGAATGGGAAGAGCTCCAAGACGTGCTCACGGTCCACGAGACCTACTTCTGGCGCGACGAAGCGCAGCTGCGAAGCGTGCGCGACGAGGTGTTGCCGTTGCTGGCCGCGCAGGGTCAAGGTCGGCGGCGGCTCACGATTTGGAGCGCGGGGTGTGCCACCGGCGAGGAGGTCTACACGCTCGCCATTCTCGTGCACGAGTCGGGGCTCTTCCGCGATTGGTTCGTGCGCATCTACGGAAGCGACGTGTCGCGTCGCTGCATTTCCGTCGCGAGGAAGGGCGTTTACGGAGCGCCGTCCTTCCGGGCGATTCCTCAAGACATACGCAAACAGTACTTCCACGAACGAGCCGACGGAGCGCACGTCGCCGAGCGCATTCGTGCATATTGCAGCTTCGGCCAAGTGAACCTCGCGCAGCCCGACAAGATTCGCCTGGTCGGGCGCCAGGACGCGATCATGTGCCGCAACGTCCTCATTTATTTCGACGCCGGGACGCGCCGCCTCGTCACCGACGGATTCCTCGATCGCCTCAACGCGGGCGGAATTCTCCTGCTTGGGCATTCCGAGTCGCTCGCCCATGTATCAACCGCCTTCGAGCTGCTACCGTTGAAGGGCGATCTCGTTTACCGCAAGCCCCTGGGCTCCTTCCGCAGCTCGCCTGAGTTTCTGAAGCCGACGTGACCGACGCCAAACCACCCACAAAGGTTCTCGTTGTCGATGACTCGCCGTTCAACCGGCGGTTCATCGCAGAAGGCTTCGCGGGCGTGCCCGACGTGCAAGTGGTCGCGCGTGCGGCCGACGGCCAAGAGGCGCTTGACCTGACGTTCCTTCATCGTCCGGACGTCATCACGCTCGATCTCGAAATGCCTCGCATGGACGGCTTCACGTTCCTGCGCATCTTGATGGCGCGGCTACCGACGCCGGTCATCATCGTCTCAAGCTATTCGCAGCGCGAAAACGTCTTCAAGGCCCTTGAACTCGGTGCCGTCGACTTCGTCACGAAGCCTGATTTCACGCAGCTGCAAGACGCTCCGGAAGTCCGCGATTCGCTCGTGCAAAAGGTCCTCGCTCTACGCTCGCGCGCGTCGGATTCAGCCATCGCACCGGGCGCCGCATCGTCTCCGGCGGTTTCGGCACGGATGACGGCGGCGGCCCCTGCGTCGGGCCCCATCGCGGTGAGCGACGACTACGTGGCTCCTAAGAAGCTCGTCGTGATCGGCGCGTCCACCGGCGGTCCAAGCGCGCTGCTGAACCTCTTCAGCGTGCTCACAACGGCCAGTCGCGCCGCGTTCGCCATCGCGCAGCACATGCCCGACAAGTTCACGCGGACGTTCAGCGAGCGGCTCGACAAGCGCGGACCGATTCGCGTTCGTGAGGCTCAGGGTGGCGAGACGCTTGCGATGCATCAGGCGCTTGTGTGCCCTGGAAAGCGGAACCTCGAACTCGTGCGCGAGGGCGGCGTTTTGCGCTCCGTCGTGAAGATGGCGGACAACGACGATCGCTACGTGCCAAGCGTCGACAGGCTGTTCAAGTCGGCCGCGAAATTCGCAGGGTCGGAACTCGTCGCGGTCGTGCTCACGGGCATGGGCGACGACGGGCTCGAAGGCGCCAAAGCCGTCAAGGACGCCGGCGGCATCGTCATCATCGAGTCGCAAGAATCGGCGGTCGTGTTCGGCATGCCGGGCGCGGTGTTTCGCGCGGGGCTCGCAGACCACGTGCTCCCGATTCGACAAATCGGCCCGTTCATCGTGAGCGAGACGCGCTGATCGCGTACCGTTCGCCGTGGGCCTGCGGCGGCGCCGTGTGTCAGTCCTCGACGATCGAAGGCACCAGCATCGCTCCCACGCGATCGAGGTCTGCGAGCGAGTCGATGCCTCCGAAAAACGTGGGGACCGTGCTCAGAAACGCGCGGTCGCCGACCATCGTTTCGATGCGCGCGATGAGGCTTTTGTGCGAGGTGCGTCGCTCGCGTTCGTCGTCGGCGGCGCGGGTCAGCTCGGCCGCAAGAGCCGCCGGGAGCTTCGCAAGTTCGGCCGCTGTCGCGGAACGCGGTTCGTTCGCTCGGTCGCATCGCGTCACGACAATGCCTGCAAAGTGCATGTTCTTCGCGGCAAGCTCTCCCTCGACGAACTGAGCTTCATCGAAGGCCGCTTCGTTCGGGCCCGTCACAAGAACGAAGCTCGCCTTGGCGTGGTCGGCGAGCAGAACTTCGAGCCGCGCCGTGTGGCTGCCGCATGCGCGCAACACGCCTGAAAACGCTTGGAAGAAATTCTGGAGCTCCTCGTATTCGCTCTCGCCAAACGCGCGACTCAGCACCGAACGAAGGACCCGCGCGGCTCCCGCACGCAGGAGATTCGAGGAGCCCTCGGGCGGCAGAAAGAGCTGAAAGATTTTTCCGTCGAGAAACGCCGCGAGGCGACGGGGCCCTTCGAGCACGTCGAGCGCGTGGCGCGACGGCGGCGTGTCGAGCACCACAAGGTCGTAGCGGTCGCTGGCGATGAAGCTGTCGAGGGCTTCGAGCGCGGTGTACTCGACCATGCCCGCCATCATCGTCGAGAGCTCTTGGTAGAGGCGATTGGCGAAGAGCGCCTCGCGCGTCGCGGGGTCGGACACGACGTCACGAATCACGCGCTCGGTGACGCTTTTGGGATCGAGGAGCCAAACGTCAAGTGGCACGTCATGTCCGTAGAGTTCGCGAAGACCCGGCGGACGCACCGGCTCAAGGCTCTCCATCGACACGCCCAGAGCTTGCGCGAGGCGCTTCGAGGGATCGATCGTGAGTGCGAGCGTTCGTCGGCCCTCTCGAGCCGCACGCAACGCCAAGGCGGCAGCCGTAGTCGTCTTGCCCACGCCACCGGCGCCGCAGCTCACGATGACCCGCTGAGAACGCATGAGGTCTGCAAGGACTTTCATGGGCGTGACTCCGGGCGAATACCGAGTGCCTGTTTCACAGCCGCGACTGCAGCGGTCGCTCCGCCGAACGCATCGGACGCGAGCAGCACAGGTGTTGGGGCAACCGTCGCACGCAAATCGTCGATGCGCGCCGCGGCCACAAGGCGCTCTTCGAGGGTTCGTCGCCCGAGAATCTCCGCGTCGCCGAAGACCTCCGCGAGGGTGGATTTTGCCTCGGAGTCTTCTTCGGAAACGGGCGCACGGTTCACAAGGAACGCCGCGACTGGGACGTGCGCATGTTCGAGTCCTGCGGCGAGGTCGGCGGCCTCGCGAAGCGCGAGCGGTTCCGGAATGGTCACGACGATGGCCCCCGTTTGCAGCGGGTCGTGCAGGAGCGCTTGGCCGCGGCGCAGTCGATCGGCGATGGGCCCGTGCGGAGCGATACGAAGAATCGTGTTCGGCAATTCCGCGAGCGCGATGGCATGCCCCGTTGCGGGCAGGTCGAGGACGATGCGATCGAACGTGAGCGAGGTGCCCGTGCGGCGTTCGGCGAGCGTGAGAAAGTGATGCATCACCCCGAGTTCGTCGAGGGCGGGACTCGCGTCGAGGAGTCGTGCGAGCGCGCGTGAATGCAGCGCAGCGTGCACGAGCGGACCGATAGGAACGACCTCGCGGAGAAACAGCTCTTGGCCCATGCGCGGTTCGAGGCGCGCGTGAAAGAGGTTCGCACCGAACTCTTGCGGCTCGGTCGTCGGGCCGTGTGGAAGCATCGCTTCGAACGCGCTCGGTCCCGGCGCTCCGACGGTGGCTTCGAGAAGCAGCGTGCGATGACCGGCGTCGGCGAAAGCACCGGCGATTGCGATAGCGGCGGTGGATCGTCCAACTCCACCTTTACCGGCAACGAGGATGACGCGACGTTTTGGCCAAGCGATCACGTGCATACCGATGCTTCGCGGCGGGTTTCGTTGTGGCAGCAACACTTTCGCACGGTCTTCACTTGGTTCTGGCCCCACCGCGCGTATCCTGACCGCCATATGAGTTACCGCGTTCTTGTTGCCGACGACAGCTCGGTCGTACGTGCCCTCTACGTCGCGTGTCTGGAACGCGCGGGCTACGAAGTCGTGCAATGCAGCAACGGCCGCGAAGCGCTCCAGATGGTGACGAACTACATGCCCGATGCGGTGCTCTCGGACATCAGCATGCCGGAGCTCGACGGCGTCGAACTCATCGAAGCCATCCGTGACCTCGACGACGATCTGCTCGCTGCCATTCCCGTGGTGCTCATCACCGCATGGGACGACGACGACGAGCGTGCGCGCGCCAATAGGGTCGGTGCCGCAAGAATTCTGCTGAAGCCCGTCGACGCACGCGACCTTCGCGACGCGCTCGAAGAAGCCATCAACACGGCGCAAACGGCCGTCCACGTGTGAGCGGGGACGCGCGTTGATGCTTGTGCCGAAAGCGGGCGCGTTCGCGTTGCTCGCGGGATTGCTCACCGCGCGCGAGGCCCAGGCGTGGGGCCTGTCGTTCAAGCCTCTTGCGAGGGGCGAGCTATGGCCGCGCGTCGAACTTCGTCGCGAGGCGACAGATGCGAAAGGCGTGATCGAGGCGCGCGTGTTTCTCCATCAGGTGACCAATCCGGCGCGAACCTTCGGGCCGTACCTGAACGAGAAGCAAGTCGGTGCGCTCGTGTTTCCTGCGCGTGCGGGCGCGTCGGTGCTCGCGCTCGACCCCGCGATGCGGGTGCCCATGTCGTCGCTCGTTCCAGGCCGGTACGAGCTGTGCGTGCGTGCGCAAGACGCGGAGGGAAAGGTCCTGGCCGAGGCCGTGGTTGTCGTGGACGAACTCCGCGTGGCCGAGCTGACCGCCATGCAAGCGCGTTCCTCGCAGGCGTCGACGGCTGCCGTGAGCGAGGCTGACTCCGCGCAGAACCCAGCGCCGCACCTGGACCCGATGGTTGCACGGCTTGACGCTCGCGAGTTGTCGACGCTTCCGAGCGACGATGCGCGAAAGACCGCGCAAGTGTTTGCGATCGTCCTTGCCGCGCGTGATGCGGAGTCCTTCCGGCAGCTCGTCGCGCAAGGTGGACTGAAGACCGACAAGGGCACCGTGCCGCACGCGGAGCTTGAGAAACAACTGTCGAAAGGGATCGACGCCTTCGTCGGTCCAGCGCCGCGGGCCGCGTGGCACGTGCAATATACACGTGATACGCCGGACCGCTTCACGATGAGGCCTTCGGCCACCGCGACAGAACACGTCGCCTTTCAGAAGAGCGCCGACGGCCGTTGGCGCATCGACCGGGTCGGGCGAAAGAAGCCCCCAGCAGACGAGTGAGGACGATATGGATTGGGACTTGACGTCGTATTTCAACGACTTCGCAGCGTATGAGTCCTTCTTGGGCGAGCTCGAGGTCGATTGCCGCCGGTTGCTGACGAGCCTCTCGTCGGTGCCTCCGCTCTCGCCCGTGACCGAGGCCACCTGGGCTGGAGCCATCGACCACTACGAGAACACGCTCGCCCGGTTTTCCCATGCGTCGAGTTACGTGGGGTGCCTCGCTTCCGCGGAAGCGCAGGTGGATCGTCATCAACAAGCCGAAGCGCGCATTGCGCGAGCAGGCGCCGAGCTTTCGAAGCTGAGCCTCGAGTTTGTGCGCGCGCTCCGGGGCGTCGACGACGCGACGTTTGAATCGTTCGCATCGCGGCCCGCGGTGCTTTCCGCGCGACCGGCCCTTGAACGTTGGCGGCGCGAGGGCGCGCACACGATGAGTTCGGAACTCGAGGCGCTTGCAGCGGACCTCGGCAACGACGGCGTTCACGCGTGGGGTCGTCTCTACAACCGCCTCTCCTCGGACCTCACGTTCACGATGGCGTGGCCCGATGGTCGTCGCGACGTGCTGCCGGTTTCCCAGCGGCGTTCGATCATGGCGAGTCCCGACCGGGCCGTTCGTCTCGCAGCGTTTCGTGGGGGCAACGAAGCCTGGGCGCGGACGAGCGACGTTTGCGGAGCTGCGCTCAATCACATTGCAGGCACGCGCCTCACGCTCGATGCCCGGCGCAAGAGGCCGAGCGCGGTGCATGCGGCGCTCGAACAAGCGGCGATATCTGAGGCGACTCTCGACGCGATGATGGCGGCCGTCGCAGGCGGAGCTTCTGTGGCTCGAAAAGTTCTCTCGCTCAAGGCGAAGGCCATGGGGCGCACGAGCCTTGCGTGGTGCGATCTCGAGGCGCCGTTCGAGATTGGCACGCCCGAAGCGCCGATCCCGTGGGACGAAGCCTGCGCGCGCGTAAGCCGGTCGTTTCATCGCGCGAGCCCTGAGCTTGGCGGGTACTTCGACCACACGGTCGCGCGTCGCTGGATCGACTTTGCACCGCGTGCAGGGAAGCGACCCGGTGCATTCTGCACGTCGAGCGAAGTCACCGACGAGACGCGAATTTACATGACGTACCAAGGCACCGCGGGCGACGTGAGCACCCTCGCGCACGAGGCGGGTCATGCGTTTCACGCAGAGGCCATGCGCGGCATTCGTCCCCTTGCGCGGCAGTACCCGATGACCCTCGCGGAGAGCGCGTCGACCTTCGGCGAGCTTCTTCTTGCGGACGGCCTTCGCAAAGAAGGCATCATCGACGACGCGGGCCGCGCGCGAATGCTCGGCGACGGCCTTGGCGATGCAGTCGCGTTTCTATTGGATATTCCCGTGCGATTTCTCTTCGAGCGCGCCTTCTACGAGGAGCGTCGCAAGGGCGAAGTACCCGTCGCGCGCATCTCGGAGCTCATGTCGACAGCGCAGCGTCGCGTGGTCGGAACGGTGCTCGAAGAGGGAGGAGACGACCCGCTTTTTTGGGCGTCGAAGCTTCACTTCTTCCTGACGGACATCAGCTTTTACAACTTCCCCTACACGTTCGGCTTCCTGCTCTCGCGCGCGCTCTTCCAGCGTTACCAAGAGGAGGGGCCCTCGTTCATGCCCAAGTGGGTTGCGTTCTTGAGGGAGACTGGCAATGCGGAGGCGCACGTCGTCGCCGCCACGACACTCGGGGAAAACCTCGAATCGGAGGCATTCTGGCGTCGGGCCATTGAAAGCCTGGAGCCCGACCTCGCGGAGCTCGAAGCGTTGGCGCCGAAGGTGTTCCATACGTCGAAGTGATTTCGTATGACCAGCGTTAGGGACCAAGCCATGAAGCAACGTGCGACAGGATGCGTGCTGGCGACGTGGCTTGTGGTGCTCCCTGGGTGCCCGTCGCGACCGTTCTATTCACAAGGTCCAGAGGCGCCCTCTGAGGTGACGCCCGCGGCGATCACGCCGAAGGTTGTGGCGCCGGTCGCAACCACCGTACCGATGCAGAGTGCAGGTACATCGGTTCATCCGCGCCTCTGGTTCCGAAGCGAAGACCTCCCGGCGCTCAAAGCAGGGATGCGGGAGAGCAACCCGCTCTGGAGCGACAGCCTCGCGCGGGTGATCGCCGACGGCGTCTCGCAGCTTGAGTCGGGAAAACTTCCGAACCCCGCGAAGCCTGGCGCGTGCGTGGATGAGAATGAGGTCGTTCCATGCGAAGCGTGGGCGGAGATCTTCGCGTTTCGGTCGCTCTTGGCGCACGGTGATTCGGACGAGTCGGTATGGATTGGGCGCGCGAAAAAGTTGTTTCTTTCGGTGATCGCGGAGGCCGACAAAGGCTTCGACGAGGGCAGCATCATTCGAGCGAGTGCGTTTCCGGTCGACGATCGATCGCGCTGGCACGGAGAGGCGCTTCCGCTGGTTTTTGACTGGATCCACGCGAGCCTCTCGCCGGACGAACGAACGATGGCGGTGCGGGTGTTTGCACGTTGGGCCGACGCGATTGCGCACGCGGAGGTGACCACGCTGAACCACCCCGAGCCGATTGGCGTCTTCAACCAGCCTGAGCTCGTGCGCGACCCGAAGCGGGTGCGCTGGTCGCTTAACAACTACTACGCGGCGCACGCGCGCAACCTCGGTCTCATGGGCCTGGCGGTCGACGAGGCCGACGACCCGAAGAACCTCATTCGCGGTCACTTGCGGGACGCGTTCGGCTCATGGCTCTTCGTCATCGATCACGCGATGCGAAGCGAGGCGGCGGGCGGACTCCCTCCGGAGGGCTTCGAATACGGCCCGCAAACCTACGGCTACGTGGCGCAGCTCTTGTGGGCCATGCGCACCGCGGGCGAGGACGATGCGAAAGTGTGGGGGCCGCAAGTGGCGTCGCTTCGCGGCAGTACGTGGGTCGACGTGCATCGCGCGTGGCTTCATTCGCTCCCGCCGGTGCCGAGTGCGACCACGGACAACGGCGCGGCGTTCGAGCCCGCTTGGTACGGAGAAGGCCAGCACGTCAGCGTTCCCGACCCGGTCGACCTTTTCGCCCCGCTCGTGCGCGCGTGGGAGAAGAGCGGACGCGGCGACGAGGCGGAGAAGGTCCGATGGACGTTGCGCCATGCGGGCCCAGGAGGCGTCGAAGGGTTGGCCGATCGCGCGAGAGACGGAACATTTCCGCGGCGAGCGCTTCTGCATTTCGTCGCATCGTTGCCGGGGGCAGTGGAGCGCGATCCGCGACCGTCGTTTGGAAACATGCATCATGCACAAGGTGTCGGGCGCGTGTTGTCGCGCACGGGGTGGGGCCCGGCCGACAGGTTCTTCTCGTTCGAGAGCGGATGGCTCGGCATCGATCACCAAACGGCTGGAGGCGGTGACTTTGGGTTCTTTCGCAACGGCGAGTGGCTCACGCGAAGGCGCGTGGGTTACGGCGACGTCGGCTCGTCGAGCGACCAACAAAATACGCTATGCGTGCAGAATGCACGTCCTTCCCACGGGCAACCCGGCGACTACCGGCATACGCTTTGGCAGCGTGGTTCCCAGTGGACGGTCGGGCTCTCGAACGGTCCGGGGCGACTCGTCTCCTTCGCGGACAGCTCATCGCTCCTGTCGGCAACCGCGGACCTGACGGGGCTCTACCAGTCCACGTACGAAGGTTCGGTGCAGGTGGGGCACGTATCGCGCACCATCGTCTGGGCGAAGCCGGATCACCTTCTCGTTTACGATCGCGCGTCGACTCTTGCGGACGGTCGCTTCAAGCGGGTCATGTTTCAGGTTCCCGCAGTCGTCGCGGTGCGTGGCAAGCAGGCGGTTGCGCGCACGCCCAAGGGTCAGCAGGTGGCGATCTCGCAGCTCCTTCCCGAGGGAGGCGTGCTCGCGCTTGAACCCGTCGATAAGGGCGCGGACGAAGAGGCGGCCGAGGGCGAGCCGATGAAGCGTCGCGTGCGCGCAGAAGCTCCGTTGCGTGGCACGGACGCGCGGTTTCTTCACTTGGTTCAGGCCCTCGACGCGGGCGGATCGATCGACGCCGCCGAACGAACGGAATCGCGAGGCAGCGTCGCAACCGATGGCGCGGTGCTTCGCGGAACGAGTTACGTTTTTCTCCGCGCTGTCGGCCTCCCGCCGAGCGAAGTCGTGTTCGCCGCCCCACGGGGTACGGGGCATCACGTGGTGACGGGCCTCGCGCCGCGCGGCCATTACGACACGACGGTGAGCGGCGACGGAGGGAAGACTCTCGTGACGGTTCGCACGGGTACCGCACGCGAGGCGGACGGGGCAGGGACCCTCGCCTGGTAGTTCCGTCGGGCACCGTCGCGCCGTGTCCTTGACAGCGTCGCGCACTTCGACTTTATCGGCCGGTGGAGAGATGTCCGAGTGGTTGAAGGAGCCTGATTCGAAATCAGGTGTACCCTCACGGGTATCAGGGGTTCGAATCCCCTTCTCTCCGCCAATGGCGCGGTTGCATTGACGTTGACGCTTGGGTTTCGGCCCAGGCGTTTTCGTTTTTCAGGCCATTCGCAGCTTATTCGCAGCCTATTCGCAGCGCATCGGACGACTAAACGTCCAGTGTCATCCGTTCGGTGACATGCGCGTTCGTCTTTTTTCGACCAAGGTCTCGAAATCGCGCGGGGGACGTGTCAGCCATGACCGACCCGCCGCGTACGCCCTTTGAGGAGCTGCCGTGAAATCGAACCTTGTCTACGTCACCCTTGCTTTTGTTTCCGTCGCTGCGGGTTGCGCGCAGGTCCCCGATTCGAGCGTGGTCGCGTCCGATGAGGAGTCGTTGACGGCGATCGGCGGAGCAACGGCTTCCGTGGCGGCATCGGGCGCCGTGCTCTTGCCCTCATCGACGGCAACGGCGGCCGCGTCGCCTGCGTCCGGTGTCCGCGCGGCAACCTCGGCGGAGCGCGTCTACGTGCTCGATGCCGCGACGTTCCCTCGATGCGCGTCGTTGGCTGGAAACACCGGCTCGTGGAAGGCCACGCGCTTGGGAACGACGGGGACCATCGGCGGTTTTTGCATCCTCGAGTGGTCGGGCTCGGGCGCTCCGGACGCGTCGCTCCTCCCGATTGCGGCGCAGGGTGACGCGGGCAAGAAGGCGTATGCGGACCGGCCCATCATGGCGCCGATGTCCGCGCCCACCGCGCTCGTCGACGCCGCGTGGTCGAACCTGCGCGCAGGCACGATCGCCGCGGCCTCCGCGACGGGGCTGCCGCTGCAGTCGAACAAGTCGTCGGCGTTCGTCGCGGTCGTTGACTCGGCGATGGAGGAGACGTCCACCGACGAAGCAAGCACGGGCTCGTACGAGCACGGCGAGGTTGTCGGTCGCGTGGTTCGCGAACTCACCGGGACTACTGGCGCGGTTGCGGTTCTCTCGACGACCGCGCTTCCGCGAAACGCCGCAGGGCTCGTGCAAGCGGGCGGCGGCTATTACGGTTACACGAGCGACACGTCGCTCGCGATCGTGCGCGCGGTTGGGGCATGGCGTGCGCGCACCGCTCGGGACAACGTGCGCAGGCCGCTCGTGATCAACCTGTCGCTCGGCTTCGACGGCGCTCAATATTATGGCACCGCGCTCGGGAGCACGGCGCTCACGGCCTACACCGCGGCGAACATTCTCAACCTGCCGCAGCGCAGCGTGTTCGCTTCCGTGCAGTATGCAACTTGCGCAGGGGCCCTTGTCCTCGCGGCCGCAGGCAATGCCTCCGAGGGATCGCCACGCACCGATACGATGACCTTTCCTGCCGCCTGGGAGGCCGTTCCTGCGCCGACCGCGGAGCAGTGCGCAGCATTGGGCATCGCGAGCGCGCAGCCCGTCAGTGCCTTCGCTGCGAGCCCACGCATGATCTACGCGGTCGGTGGCGTCGACGGCGCCGACAAGAACCTCTTCAACGCGCGCACGAACGGCGTGCCGCGGCTCCTCGGGTACGGTGACGCGGTGGCCATGTCGCGAGCGAGCACCCTTGGCGGCCACACGGGCATCCTCACGGGGACCTCAATGGCGACCGCGGTGGCCTCGGCAGCGGCGTCCTTCGCGTGGTCGTTCCAGCCGGCGATGGGCGCGCACGACGTCGCTCAAGCCATGTACGACCAGGCGACCTCGCTCGCCCGCGTTTCGAACGCGTGCACCTTCGGCGTTTGCACCGCGCGTCGCGTTTCCGTTTGCGACCTTGCTCGCAAGTTGAGCGGCACGGCCGCAGGCTGCACCACCATCGCCGCGGGCGCTGGCGCGAAGGTCAAAGTCGCTGTGAATCCCCTTGCGGTTGGCGCGGCGTACACGGTCGCGGGCGCGGCGGCAGCAGTTCCGGCGGCCACGTGCGCGAACAGCGTCGTCGCTCCAAGCGTTCGCCCCATGCCCGGCTCGAGCACCTGTGGCTTGTGCGGCGTCTCCGCGAACACCGCGTACCTCAACATCGCAAATCCTTCAGCGGCGCTCGGCGCGACGATCTCGTTCAGCGGCATCCCGAGCTTCAGCTTCGCGCCGACGAGCTCGTACATGTCGATCGGCGGCCTGCCCGCGGG
>CAIQDA010000147.1 GCA_903870415.1 uncultured delta proteobacterium | reverse complement strand
TTCGCGGATTACGACGGTCACGAAATTCCCGTCAGCACCGAAGGCATGAGCATGCCCGTGCTCGTCCTCCCTCCTGGCGAAGGCTCCCGTCGTGCGCGCTGCATTCGCGCCGACATTCAAGCGCAACAAGAAGCGGCACATCGGCTCCGGGACCTCGGTCTTTTTGCTGACGAAACGGGCGAACATTTTCTCGCGCGCGGCGACGACGCCATCCAGTTTTGGACCGACGGCATTGGCGCACTTCCCGAAGAATGGGACCTCTACACGCCCGACGATCTCGTCGACGTGCAGCTTCGCGGCGAGCCTCTCGGCGCCCAAGCGCGCGTGTCGAGCGGCATGGATTGGCTCTCGCTTCGCCTCAGCTTTGGAAGCGAAGGCATCGCCGTTGCCCCCGACGTGCTCGCGCGTGCTCTTGCCGAAGGCCGCCGCTTTGTGCGCCTGACCGACGGTTCGTTTGCGCGCATCGACGGCGCGAAGGTGCGCGAAGTTCTCTCTCGCCAAGCTGAAATTCTCGCCACGAGCGGAAACACAGGCAAATTCGGCCTCGCGCAAGCCGGCCGGTTGCAAGAGCTCCTCGACCAGGTGGGCAAAGTTCAGGTCTCCGACGAGGCGAAGGAGCTTTTCGCAAAGCTTCGAACCATCGACGAGATCAAGGGCGCGAAGAAGCCTCGAACGGTGAAGGCGCAACTTCGCCCGTACCAAGAGCAAGGCTTTCAGTGGCTCTCGTTCCTCCATGAAATCGGTTCCGGCGGTGTCCTCGCCGACGACATGGGCCTTGGCAAAACCCTCCAAACCATCACGCTACTTGCGGCCGTCAAGGCGGCCGACGACAAAGCGGGAACAACCTTTCGCGTGCTCATCGTTGCGCCCACGAGCGTCACGACGAACTGGGTTCGCGAACTCGAAAAGTTCGCCCCGTCGCTGAAGGTTCACCTTTGGCATGGCGCCGATCGTCACGACGAGCGCGCGGCCATGGAGAAGTCCGAGATCGTCATTACGTCGTATGCGCTCATGCGCCGTGACGAGGAAATTCTCGGTTCAAACCCCTGGCGCTACGCGATCATCGACGAGGCGCAAGCGATCAAGAATCCGCACTCCGCGACCGCGAAGGCCGCGAAGAAAATCAAGGCCGACCGCCGTCTCGCACTCAGCGGCACGCCAATCGAAAATCGCCTTTCCGAAATCTGGAGCATCTTCGACTTCGTGTCGCCGGGACTGCTCGGACCTCTCGAAAAGTTCGAGGAGCGTTATTCGCGCCCCATCGAAAACGGCGACAAAAAGGCTGCCGAACGCCTGCGGGCCACGATTCATCCGTTCATCCTGCGCCGCACGAAGGCCGAGGTCGCCAAAGACCTTCCCGAGAAGATCGAGATCGATCACGTGTGCGAGCTCACGGGCGAACAACATGCACTTTACCAGCAAGTGCTCAAAGAAGTTCGAACGCAGATCATGGGTGAGGTCGAGAAGAACGGCGTCGGTAAGAGCCAGATTCAGATCCTCGCAGCGCTCACGAAACTTCGTCAGGCCGCGTGCGACCCGCGCCTCCTTGGGCTCCCTCGCACCTTCGCCGACGACGACTCGGGCAAACTCATGGCGCTCCGCGATTTGCTGCAAACCAGCATCGCCGGCGGTCACCGGGTTCTCGTCTTCAGCCAATTCGTTTCGATGCTCACGCTCGTGCGCCAGGCCCTCGACGAAGACAAGATCGCCTACCAATATCTCGACGGGTCCACGAAGGATCGCCAGAGCGTCGTCGAGCGCTTCCAGTCCGACGCCGGTGCACCGGTCTTCCTCATCTCGCTCAAGGCTGGCGGCTCTGGCCTCAACCTCACCGCGGCGGACACGGTCATCCACTTCGATCCGTGGTGGAACCCTGCGGTCGAAGACCAGGCCACCGACCGTGCGCATCGCATTGGGCAAACGCGCGTCGTCACGATGTATCGCCTGATCGCGAAGGGCACCATCGAGGAGAAAATGCTCGAGCTCGGTGCGAAGAAACGCGACCTCGTGGCCAGCGTGCTCGCGGAAGACGAGGGCGGCGCCAAGAAGCTCACAAAGGCCGACGTGGAAGACCTCTTCCGCCTCGACTGACGCAACTCAATGCATTCTGCATGAAGCCCATCTCGGTCAGCGCCGGGGTGGGCTTTCGTGCATCCGCATGGCTCAGGGCGTCCCTTCGTCGCCGCCGTCACATGCGGGCACCGTCTCTTCACGCGCACCGATTCGACGCAGGGTTTCCTCGAACCGCATCCCGATCACCATCGCCGCTACGAAGAGAATCGCAGGCTTTGCAGCGGAAGCCGCCGCCACGACCGCCGGGCCTGGACAGAACCCGCCAAGGCCCCAACCGACGCCGAAGACGACCGCACCGAGGACCAAGTCACGGTCGATGCCCACTTTCACCGGCACGTCGAAACATGGAGCGAAGAGCGGCGCGCGGCGCTTCAGGATGACGAGGCGCGTGAGCGCATGGACGGCAATGCCTCCAACCATCACCATGGCGAGCGACGGATCCCATGCGCCTGAAACACGGAAAAACCCAACAACTTTTTCGGGCCGAGTCATTCCCGCCACGAGAAGGCCGATGCCGAAAAGGAGTCCGGATGCGAAGGCACCCGCGGAGCGAGCGTTCATTGTGCGGCTCCTGCGATGACGCCGTCGACGAGCCCGCTGACGATGACGGCGACCCCGAGGAACGTGCAGGTTGCAACGATTGATCGCAGCGAGAAGCGACCGATTCCGCAGATGCCATGACCCGACGTGCAGCCCGTTCCGCGACGCGTGCCAAATCCTACGAGGAGACCGGCGGTCACGACCATGAGTTCGGAGCGGCCCTCGGGAGCGGCACCGATGGTTTCAGGAGCGATCAGGCGGGCGGCGACGCCAGCGGCCGCCAAGCCGAGGACGAACGCCAAGCGCGTGAGCTTGTCGCTGCTCGCGGACGAAAGCAGACCGCCAACCATCGCCGAAACGCCCGCGACGCGGCCCGTCGTCAGGAGAAAAAGCGACGCGGAGAGGCCGATGAGGACACCGCCGATGAGCCCGGCGATAGGTGTAAAGTGCACAATGGTCATGAGCGTACCCAAATGGCCCTAGGGGCGTGTTGCGGCCCCACGATGACGCAGCACCGCGAGAGACGCCAGAATCGAGACCGTTGCGACGACGCCGGCGACGGCCCCGAGCGTCTTTCCCGCGGTGACACAGGCCATGAAAAGCACGAAGTTGGCGAAGGCGCCGCGCAGCGCCGCAACGGGAACGCGCGCCGAAAGCGAGAAGCCGAGCGCCGTACCCCAGAGCGACGCAAGCACGAGCGGAAGAGCAAGGTCAGGCGACACGAGGCGCAGCGACGGACTCGCAAGGGCGCCGGCGGTCGACTGAAGCGCAAGAACCGCAAGCGAGGTTCCAATCGCGCGGCGAAGGTCCACCCCACCGAGAAGCGTGAGGGCCGGAACGACGAGGAAGCCACCACCGGCACCCACAAGTCCGCTCATGAGGCCGATAAGCCCTGCGGCGCTGAGGATTTTTCCAAGGTTTCCGCGCGCAGCGGTCCCGCTCGTATCGGCTCGGCGACGCGGTGACTTCATCATGAGCGCGGTGGTGATCATCAACGCGACGAACCCAACGAGCAGCACGCGCACCGGAACTTGCGGCGCGAGACGACTTCCAAGGACCGCGCCGCCCATTCCCGCGGCACCAAAAAGGCCCGCGAGCACGTAATCCACATTGCCGCGCGTGGCGTTCAGGACCGCACCCACGAGTGC
>CAIQDA010000146.1 GCA_903870415.1 uncultured delta proteobacterium | reverse complement strand
CTCGAGTACCTCGAAGACCAGGTCAACTCGAAGATTCTCGAGAACGCGCCCATCACGACGCAGGTGCTCTCCATCGCCGAAGCGAAGGCCTCGGGCGCGATGGCCATCTTTGAAGAGAAGTACGGCGACGTCGTGCGCGTGCTCACGATGACCGATGACTCGATCGAACTTTGCGGAGGCACCCACGCCTCGCGCACCGGCGACATCGGTGTCTTCAAGATCATCAGCGACTCGGCTGTGGCCGCGGGTGTTCGGCGCATCGAGGCCGTCACGGGGCTTGGCGCCCTCGCGTACATGCGAAGCGTGGAGCACACGCTCGACTCGGCCGCGAAGAGTCTCAAGACCTCACGTGGCGAGCTCGTCGATCGCCTCGACCGCATGGCCAAGCGCGAAAAAGCCCTCGAAAAGGAGCTCGCCGAGGCCCAAAAGAAGGTCGCACTCGGAGGTGGCGGCGGTGTGGCGGCTCTCGTCGCAAGTGCGCGCGGCATCGAAGGCGGCAAGGTGCTCGCGGCACAAGTCGACGCTCCCGACGCCAACACGCTTCGCGAAGTGGCCGATCAAGTGCGCGACACCCTCGGCGAGTCCGTCGTGCTTCTCGCGGCGGTGCAGGGCGACAAGGTCGCGCTCGTCGTCACGGTCACCAAGAGCCTCACCTCGCGCTTCAAGGCGGGCGATCTCGTGAAGGAGCTCGCGCCGATCGTTGGAGGCAAGGGCGGCGGTCGTCCCGACATGGCCCAAGCGGGTGGCGCAGACACGGCGAAGGTCGCGGACTTGCTTGCTGCATTCTACAGCAAGTTTGCGTGAGCCAATCGCGAGCATAACTTCTCGCAAAATGACGAAGCTCCTCTCGGATTCGAGGGGAGCTTCAGTTGTTTTCAGCGGGGTAAAAGTCTCGCGACCTTGCCGTGGGCGTTACCCTTCGGCGAACTCCGACACGTTGAAGAGCGCGGGCCCCTTCGTGGCGCCGTCGAGAACGCCGAGTGAGTCCTCGCGCGCGAAGAGGCAACATTCGGTGGCCGCCGGAAACTCGCGACACGCATCGGGGCGATATTCGTAAACGCCACACGTGCCTTTCTTCGTGAGCGCCGCGCAACGACCGTCTTTGAGGAGCGTCAGCACGAGGCGCCCATCTTTGCGCTTCACGCGATCGACGAACGTTTTCGGGGCTCCCGAGCGCAGTCGCTTCATGTCCTTCGCGTCGAGGACGACGGTGTTGTTTCGGCAACACGCGCCGCAGGCCACGCAGTCGAGGAAGAGCTCGCGCGTGGGCTTCATGTGCACGGCGTCCCGGATTCCCCAGGCCTCCACGATGGCGAGGTCGTCACCCTTCAGGCTCACGATTCCGAAGCCCGCGAACGAGCCCGTCGACGCGACCCGAAGGATGCGCCGGCCGAGATCATACGCCGCCCATTTACCGTAATCCTCAGCATTGCCTTTGACTGGTTTTGGTACGACCAGCGTGGCCTTCTTCGCGCTCTCCCACACGATGGCATGGCCACCGGCGCGCACCCATGTGAGGGCATTGGGCACGAACGCCGCTCGAAAGCTGCGGACCACAGGCCTCACTTTGCGAACGGCGAACGGCGAACGAGGGTTCGACGACGGATGAACCTTCATTTCTTTTTGGCCTTCGAGGGCGTCTTCTTGTGCTGCGCGGCGCGCTCTTCTTCGTCGGCCTCGCTGGGCTTATTGAGCGTGATGTCGCGATCGATCGTTACGTCTTTGCCCGACCACGGAGAGACGATGAGGAGCTTGAACGCCCCCTCGACGCAGCGGCCCGTGGGCGTGTCGTCAAAGGCCTCGTCGACAAAGACGTCCTTCACGCGCCCGGTGCTGTGATTCAACGCGAGCGTGAGTTTCGTCGTGCCCCAAGGGCCTGCGAGCTTGCCCTCCGCGTTGCGAGTCTTCGCGCAGTTCTCTTGCGCTTGGCGCGTGGCGCGCGCGACGACGAGGTTGACTCCTTCGTCGTCGAAGGTCTGTTCGGCGTACGCGGGCAGCGCAACGGCGAAGGCGAGGGCGGCAGCGGTGAGGGTCGAACGGCGCGTCATGGTGTTTCTGGACCCGAAGCCTTATCGAAGGAACCCTCGAGGCGGAAGACGCCACCTGCAGGCGTCAGTTCGATGCGCATGTCGGTGAGCACCGCGACGAGTTGAAGGAAGACGTGATGACGAAGGCGCTCGAACGCAATCGCGTCGTCGGCGCGGAAGTAGCCCTTCACGTCCACGTCGAACCCTCCCGAGCCGATGCGTGAAACGGTCGCGGCGTGGCCTTGGCCAACGCGATCAGGGTGAGCCTCGATCGTGTCGTCGAGGCGCTCGAGAAGCTTTCCGAGTTTGCCGAGGTAGACGATCGGAATGGGCAGCGTGGCCGCGAGCAGAAAGCGGTCGCGCGTCGCGAAGTTTTCGATGCGCATCTCCGCGACTTTCGCGTTCGGCATCGAGACCACGGACCGGCCTTCGGTGCGGATGCGCGTCGAGCGAATGCCCACGCCTTCGACAACGCCTTTGATGCCGTCGATGTTGACGGGGTCGCCGATGCGAAACGGTTGATCGAGGCCGATGGCTGCAGCTCCGAAGAGATTTTCCACGGTTTTCTGCGCGGCGAGGGCGAAGGCGAGGCCTCCGATTCCGAGTCCCGCGAGCAGGCTACCGACTTGGTATCCGAGGTTCGCGAGCGTCAGAATCGCTGCGACGATGACCATGCCGAGCTTGGTCATCTTGGTGACGAGCGGCAGAAGCCCCGCCTCAAAGAGAGGCAAGTGGCCGAGCGGCGTGTGGCGCGCGCGGTCCACGATGAGATCAACCGAGCGTGCGCCCGCCCACAGGATGGCGACCTCGATGCACGACACAAGGGCGCCGCGAGCGATCTTGAAGTTCAGCGGATCGAGCGCCAGAAAGCGAAGCACCGTGAAGCCTCCCGTCGCCGCGAGCAAAAGCTGGAGCGGCGCCACGATGGACGGAAGGCTCGCGGTCTCGCCGAAGAGGCGAAGGAGCAAGCGTCGAGCGGCGGTGATGAACGCCAGGGCCGCGAGGCGTCCAAGGACGAGAATGAGGGGCACGGCGACGAGGATCGCCAGGCACTGCCACACGAGCAGATCGAACGGGCCTTCGCGCAAAAACGCTTTCGGAAGGTGAGGCCGAATCCAGCGATCTTCGAGGGTGTTGTACCAAGCGTCGATGCTGCGAACCGTCGGCCGGGAGAAGACCCACCGCACGCCCGCATCGTCCACGCGACGCACGAGGCGCACCGTTTCACTTCCTTGCGCCGCACCGTGCGGAATCCGCGCGACCTCGTCGATGTAGGCACCAAAACTGTCCGTCGTGTCGCCGTCGCTTCGCGGCGAAAAGTCGTCGTCTTCAAGCGTCGTGTACCGGCGCAGCACCGCGTCGAGCTCCATCGCGAGGCGAGCCCCGTCCGCTTGCGCCGATTGCTTCGGCACGTCGAGCCACTTGGCCGCGTCGTCGTAATGGCCGTCTCGGCAAGCGCGCGAAAAGCTTTGCCAGCTCGCACGTGGCGAATCCGGATCGATCCGCGACGCGTCCGTCGCTCCGCTCGAAGATGGCGCGTCGGCGCGAACCATCGCGGCCGGAAAGACGACGAGCGCGAGTGCGAGAGCAGCAGCGAGGAGGCGAGGGGTCGGAAAGCGAGCGTTCATTTGTCAGTCAGGCCGTAGTCTTTGAGCTTGTAGAGCAGGGCCCGGTGGGAAATTTCAAGGAGTTGAGCGGCTCGCGTGCGGTTTCCTTTGGTGCGTGCGAGGGCACGGCGGATCAAAATCTGCTCGATGGCCGCCACGGTCTTCTTGATCGAGATTTCGCCCGTCGCGAGCTGCACTTGCACGGGGTCGAGGCTCTCGCGGATGCGCTCGGGCAAGTCGCTCGCGCCGATGGAGTCCTGCTCGCAAAGCACCATGGCCCGCTCGATGCTGTTCTCGAGCTCGCGAACGTTCCCAGGCCATGCGTAGTCGAGGAGCACCGCGTGGGCTTCGGCGGTCAGGCCGCGGATCGACATGCCGAGTCGCACGTTGTTCTTCGCGAGAAAGTGTTCGACCAAGATGGGGATGTCTTCCTTGCGCTCGCGCAGTGGCGGCACGTGGAGCTGAAGCACGTGGATGCGGTAGAAGAGGTCTTCGCGGAAGCGTCCGGCCTTCACCTCGGCGGTCAAGTCGCGATGGGTCGCGGCCACGATTCGCACGTCGATTCGCTGATCTTTTGACTCACCGACGCGCCGAATGACGTCCTCTTGAAGCACCCGGAGGAGCTTCACTTGGAGCGACAGCGGAAGCTCTCCAATTTCGTCCAAAAAGAGCGTTCCTCCGCTGGCCTCTTCGAAGAGACCGCGCCTGTCGCTCGTGGCGTCGGTGAAGGCGCCGCGCTTGTGACCAAAGAGTTCGCTCTCGAGAAGCGTCTCGGGAATGGCTCCGCAGTTCACCGCGACGAAGGGGTGAGTGCGTCTGCCCGACGTTGCGTGAAGCGCGCGTGCGATGAGCTCTTTGCCGACGCCGGACTCACCTGTGACGAGGACGGTGGTCTTGTAGTCTGCAACCTTTTGAACGCTCTTGAAGATCGCCTCCATCGCGCGCGACTTGGCGAAGAGGGTTTCGAACCGATGTTCTTCGCGCAGGTGCGCTTTCAGAACGCGGTTCTCGCGACGAAGGGTCTCGCGTTCCTCGGCTTTTTTCAGCGCAAGAATGACTTCATCTCCGCGAAACGGCTTGGCGATGTAGTCGTAGGCGCCTGCGCGAATCACCTCGAGCGCTTGGTCGACGCGTCCAAACGCGCTCATGACGATGACGGTCGTGCCCGCGCCGCGCGCTTTGATTTCGCCGAGCAAGTCGACGCCACTCATATGCGGCATGCGCACGTCGGTGAGTACGAAGTCGGGCCCGAAGCGACCAAGGAGTTCAAGCGCATCGCGTCCACTCGCGGCGACTTCGACCTCGTAGCCGTGCTTCTTCAGGAGCGTCGTCAGGGCGAGTCGGACATTTTCTTCGTCGTCAACGACGAGTACGCGGCGCATGCCCCCCATCATCTGAAAAAGTTGCGAGGTTGCAAGCACTGTCGCAGGCTGCGCCGATGCAAACGGGCCTCGATCGCCTCCTGAACCACGGGCCAACGCTCGATCGCCTTCGCGCGTCGCGCTTCGCACTCCTTGCGCACCCGGCCAGTGTCACGGGAGATTTTACGCCGATTCTTCAGGCCTTCTTCGCGCGCGACCTCGTGCCCGTGAGGCTTTTTGGGCCTGAACATGGCTTCGGCGGAGAGGCGCAAGACATGGTTGGCGTGGGCGATGCGCCGGGCCCGCGGGGCATTCCGGTGCGTTCGCTTTACGGTTCGACGTTCGAGAGCCTCACGCCGAGCGCCAGCGATCTCGAAGGCGTCGAACTTTTCGTCATCGACCTCCAAGACGTAGGTAGCCGCTATTACACGTTCGTGTGGACGGCGCTCCTTGCGTGCCGTGCGTGCTGGGAGCGCGGGATTCCTGTGCTCGTGCTCGATCGTCCGAACCCGCTCGGCCAGAACGAAGCGCACGTGGAAGGTCGCTTGCAGGATGCACGCTTCCTCTCGTTTGTGGGCCTCGAACCGGTGCCCGTGCGGCACGGTCTCACGCTCGGCGAGCTCTGCGCGTGGGACCGAAAAGAACGCGGCATCGTCCCGGGCCTTCTCGAGGTTGTTGGCGGCCCGTGGACCGATGACTATACGGCGTATGCGTGGTGTGATCGCTTCGTCGCACCAAGCCCGAACATGCCGACCTTCGACACGGCGCTCGTGTACCCGGGTGGCTGCCTCATTGAAGGAACGAACCTTTCGGAGGGTCGCGGGACGACGAGGCCTTTCGAATGGTTTGGGGCGCCATGGCTCGACGGTGAGCGATTGGCGAGAGAATTTGCAGCGATTGCGTTGCCTGGGGTCGTGGCGCGTCCGATGACGTTTCAGCCGAACTTTCACAAACACGCCGGGCTCGTTTGCGCGGGCGTGCAGGTGCACGTCACGTGTCGCGAAACTTTCAAACCCTACGCGACCTACCTCGCGCTGCTTGCGGAGGTGCTCCACGCGCACCCCGAGCACTTTGCGTTTCGCCGCGAGGCCTACGAGTTCGTCAACGACCGCTGGGCGTTCGATCTGCTGACGGGCTCCGAGGGCGTGCGTCTCGCAATGCTCGCAGGCATGCGCGGGCGTGAGGTGGCAGGCACTTTCGCTCCGTCCACGAAGGCGGAGCACGCGGTCGTGAAGGCGATTCGCGCGAGCGCGCGCGAGGCGTGAGGGCTGTCGCCTGGCGGTCCTGGGCGTAAAAAAAAACGCGGAACCCGAAGGCTCCGCGCTGTCACGCGACGGGCTTGAAACTACTTCGAGCCCGGGCTCACGGCCAAGCACCCGAGGTACGGCGTAGGGGCACCGTTGTTGTCGGTGCCGAAGTTACGCAGGCCCACGCACTGGTCGGTCGGCGTCAGGCCGTTCGTCGCCCTGACGCAGCCCATTTCCCACGGAGCACCCGCGGGAGGCGTGCCGCACGCGCCAGTCGCGCACGCGCCGCCGTTTGGCACCGCGGTGCAGAAGCGCTCTTTCGTGTATTCCTGCTCGTAGCAGTACGCGCCCTCTTTGCAGTCGCTGTCTGCGCTGCAGCGCGAGCACAGGTTGCCGTCGCCGATGCATGCGCCGCTCTTCGGAGTGCAGAGCTTGGTGCCGCCCACGTCCGTGCATGCTGCATCGAGGGGGCAAGAGGCGTCGTTTGTGCACTCGGCCGCGCAGAACTTCGCGGCGCCGCCGTTGCTCGCGCAGTGAAGTGCGGGGCCTTGGTAGTCTCGGGTCGTGCAGTCAACGTCCGCTTGGCAGGGCGAGCAAAACACCGAGCGCTTCATGCAGACGCTGTGGGTTGGCCCCCAGGTGCGAACGTAGCCTTGGACGTTCGGCGCATCGTTCACGGCTGAGCAAAAAAAGCCCCCGGGGCACGCCTTGTCGGCGGTGCAATCCTTCGTGGTGCAATAGGCCTCGGTGTCCGTGGGGCTCGAGCCGAAGCAGACGAGCCCCGGGTCGCAGTCCGGGTGTCCGTCGACCAACTTGAGCGTCGCGTTGCACGGCGAACCGACTCCGCGCGGCGCCACGGCCACGCCAGCCTCGTTCGCGGCGCAGTAGGTCTTCGTGCCCGTGGTGGCGGCAATGCACGAAAAGTCGCCGGGGCAGTCGGTCTGCTTGGCGCAGAGGAGTCGGCACGCTCCGTCGATGTTCTCGTTGCCCGCTTTGCAGCCGGGATCACTCGCGCAGCCGTTCGCAAACGCTGCGGCAGCGAAGGTGGCGGCCAGGACGAGAACGGATGAGATGGCGTTGCGCATGGGGCCGGGCTCCACGGTGGGTGTTGAATTTCAGCTTGGGTAGACCCCGCGCAAACCCGTCGCGAAGACAAGGTTGCAGCGCGGCGCACCTGCGTTAGAAGTGCGCGGCGTATCACACGAGAGAAAACGAGGGCACGATGTTTCAGCGCGCAGCAGTAATCGGTTTCAGCGGGATTGCACTTGTCGCATGCAGCGGCGGTTCCACCGCGGGCGGCGTTGACGCGCCGGCGACGACGGACACGACCTCGTGCGAGAAGAACAGCTACGGCGAGTGCTACCCGACGGCGGACCTCGGTACGCAAGCCTCGGCGTTCTCGGCCTCGAGCGGTGTGCGCCGCACGGCGGGCAGCACGATGCGCAACTACAAGTGGTTCGGCTTCAAGCCGGGCGCCATCGATCGCGGCGTTGCGGACCCGACGGCGAACCTTCAGACCGTTTCGCTCGCGGATTATTACGATCCCAAGGGAACGCTCGGAAACAAGGTCATCCACCTCGTTGCGTCGTCGCGTTGGTGCAGCGTGTGTGCCGAGGAAACCAAGAACTACCTCTCGAAGAACTCCGTCGCGGACAAAGCGAAGGGCCTTGTGGTCATCCAGACCATGATCGACGGACTCCGCCAAGGTGTGGCCGCGACCCCGAAGGACATCGATCTCTGGTCGGCGTCGAACGGCATCTTCGTGGCGGACACGGACGCCACCGGCGCGACGCTCAAGACAGGCTCGTTGCTCTTCACGCTCGCCCTTGACCCGGACAACAAGAACTTCGGTCCGTTCTTCGACGGCGCTGGCGTGCCATGGAACGGCTGGGTCGACGCGCGCACGATGGAAATCATCGACTATGCGGTTGGATTCAACCCGAGCGGTGACGACGCTGCTCTCAAGTTCGTCGGTGCCAACGCCGCCAAGGCCCAGTGATGCGACGCTTCGTCCTCGCGGCGACGGTCGCGCTCGCCGCATGCGCCGGTGGTGCGGGCACGAAGGCGAAGGCAGGCGTGGCCTCGAACTTTTCGGCCGTCGACGTGGCTGGAAAGAACTTTCAGCTGCGCGACCACCTCGGAAAAGATGTCATCTACATCGACTTCTGGGCGACGTTTTGCCAGCCGTGCACCGCGGAAATGCCTCACTTGAAGGCACTTCACGAGAAGTACGCGCCGCAGGGCTTCACCGTGGTCGCCATCAGCATGGACGGTCCCGAGTCCCTGGGCGACGTGCGCGCGTTCGTGCAACGCAACCAGCTTCCGTTCCCGGTCGTTGTCGACGAAGACTCGTCGATATCTGCGCTCTACAACCCGCGCAAGAGTGCTCCGCTTGGGGTGCTCATCGACCGCGCGGGCAAGGTCGTCAAGGTCCATGAGGGATACAACCAGGGCGACGAACGCACACTTGAGGTTGACGTCGCGGGGTTGCTAAGCACCCCTCGTGCCCCATAAGTCGTTCGTTCGCCGTCCGCATCGCGCTCGTGAGGTCGTTCTCGCGGGCGCGTTTTTATTTCTATGCACTCTGCATGCGCAGGCCGTCGACCTTGGCGACCTTGGCGACGATCCGCTTCGCCTCGACGTCACGAACGTGACCGCGGTGTCGCAGCGCTTCTTGGCGCGCACGGCCGAGGGTGAGCGCGTGAACGACTTTGGTTGGGGCGCCGCGGCCAATCGCCTGAACGTATCGCTGCGGTGGCGCTCATTGACCTTCGGGTCTCGCCTCGATGGTGTGGGGTACTGGTCGCGGCCGGTCGATGTGCAAGACGAGCCGAGCGCCGCGCTCTACAGCGACAGCACGACGCGCTTTCGCAACGTGATGTACCCAGCAAAGCTGTGGCTCTCGTGGCAGGAGTCTGGCGTCGACGTCACCGGTGGCGATGTGTACGCGCAGATGGGGCGCGGACTCGTGCTCTCGATGCGCAAGCTCGACGATCTAGGGGTTGACACGACGTTGCGCGGAGCTCGTCTGGCGTACACGAAGGGCGTCGTCTCGGCGACAGTGGTGGCGGGCTTCGCGAACCCCTCGCGCATCGACGACGCGACCGGTGCCTCGCTCTTCGTTGCGGACGCGGTCCGGGTGCCATCGAAAGTCGTGAACGGCGAGAGCTTTCCCGCGCGCGCGACGTTTGGCAGTGATCGCATCGGTGGTGTCGAGGTGCTCGTGGGACGCGGCACGCCCGTCGTCTTTGGGGTCTCCGCGATGGGCCTCCAGCGTTGCGCTCCGTTCAGTTACGGCGCGTCGGGGGCGATCAACGAGACGAATGTGTTCTCGGACACCGCAGGATACTCGCTCGGAAGCTGCGCGGACGACGACGTCTCGCGCTGGCTCGGGTCGCTCCCAAAGACCAACCCCACGTACCAAGCGAAGACGCTCTGGGCCGCGGGACCGTCGCTTGAGTTTCCGGACCTCGGAGCTTTCGGCTCGCTCTACCTCGGTACGGTATTTTCGAATCGCTCACGCGTCGACGGTGAATGGGCGAAACCATCGGCCGGAAATGCGTTTTACCTGAACTATACGTCGCATACCGGGGACGTGACCCATTCGGTCGAGGCGAAGAGTTATCGAAACTTTTACCCAGTGACGGCGGCGGTCAACACGAACGTGAACGGCATGCTGGCCTTCTCCAACGTCGCGTACACGCTGCCGCCGACCACCGAGTCACTCATGCAAGACAGCGCCTTCGGCTTCTTCAACGTTTGTGTCGACGGCGGTCGTTACCGGGCGGACTGGCGCGTGAAAGACGGTCTCGTCGTGAGCGGCCAGAGCTCGTTCTTCCGCTCGCTCACCGAGCAAGACGACGGCGGCTGCACGGCCACACGCCATGGCGGCATTAGCTCCGACGCAGTGGTTCCCACGGGCAAGAGCGTGAAGGACATTCGCGACGACGTTGTCGATGGTTTCGCGGCTGTCCAATGGGATTTCGACGAGAACACCTCGCACCTCTACGCCACCCTTGGCGGGCGCAACGATCAGCTCGGCAACGATACGTATTACCGAGAAGCGTACGTGAACTATACGGTGTCGAAGCACGTGCACGACGCGGTGACCGTCGAGCTCAATGGTCGCCATCGCATGCGCTACCGCGACGGAAACAACGTGGACTCCGACGGCGCCGCGCAGCCGTGGCGCGAAGGCGAGAACTACACGGCGGTGAAGATCGCTCCCTCGTGGGTCGTGACCCAGGGTTTTGAGTACACGACCAATAGCGCACAGCCGACGTATTACTGGAATGGCAGCATGCTCTACCGCTTCGACGGGAGCTCGAATATCCGCCTTTTCGCAGGACAACAGCGCGGCGGGCTTCGCTGTGTGAGTGGCGTGTGCCGCATATTTCCAGCTTACGAAGGCGTGCGCGCCGAACTCACCGTTCGCTTCTGAGCGCGAGCGGTCTCGGCGTTTCGAACGCAAGCGCGCCGGCATTCGCGCGCGAGGTGAAGACGGAATTGACGCGTCTTGTGCTTTGCGTCATTGTTCTCCGCATGAACGCGCTCGCCCTCCGACGTTGGTGCCTTCCCGCCCGTCGTTAGCAGGCGAGATCGCGTTAATTAGGCGACAGCCCCTGCTCCTTCCAGGTGGCTCGTCGTAACGTGTCGCCGCCCCCGCTCCTCGGTGACCCATGATCTCGACCCCTGAGCCTTTCGGACCCCCCGCGCAGCGCTGCCGTGTGCGTCGTGAGGCGTTGCCGCTCGGAGCTTGTGCCGAGCCCCTTGAGGCGTTTCTACGCCTGCGCGGGTCCCATGGTGGCGTGCTCATGGAGAGCGCGGATCAGGGGGCGCCCACGGGTCGCTACTCGGTGGTCGTGCCCAATCCGTCGCTGCGCCTTGTGCTGCGAGGAACCGGCGCAACCTTCGAGGCCCTCGACGCGCGGGGGCTGGGTCTGCTTCCGCACCTCGTGGCGCGCCATGGCGGAACGCTTGCGGGGTCGAAGGCGCGGCTTCAAACTGCCGTCGACCCGGTGAATCCTGCTCTCTCCGACAAAGAGCGCCTCGCGGCTCCGGGGCCTCTCGATGCCCTTCGATGGATGGCTGCACTCTGCACGGATGATTCGCCGTCGCCGCTGGGCCCGCCGTCGATCTACGGGGCCATTTCCTATGAAATTGTCGATGGCTTCGAGGTGCTTCCAAACCGCAAAGTGAGTTCGTTCGACGACCCCGACGCTCACTTCGTTCTTGGCCTCGATTCGGTCGCCTACGACCACGTGGCGGGCGAGGTCGTCGTGACCACGCGCGGCTTCGACGACGAATCCGTGGAGGCTTTCCTCGCGCGTCATGAGGCCATGTGCCGAGCGCTTCGAGCGCCGGGCGTGACGCCGAACCTCGTTCCCTTTCGCGCGGCGGTGACGGAGAAGGCCGCGACGCCGGACACGTCGGACGAGCGCTTTTTGGCGAGCATTCGCAGCTTCCTTGAGCACATCGCCGCGGGCGACATTTTTCAAGGCGTCCTGTCGCGCGGCCTTCGCATGGAGAGCGACGCGTCGCCTCTCGAGGTCTACGCGCAGCTTCGCGCCATGAACCCGTCGCCGTACATGTTCTACGTGGACCTCGAAGACGGTGTGCTCCTCGGCGCGAGCCCCGAGACTTGTGTGAAGGTCGTGGGCGGCGAAATGGAAATCAAGCCGATCGCAGGCACCGTTCCGCGGGGCTTTCACGCCGATGGAACGATCGATCGCGAGCTCGATACGCGCCTTGAGATGTCGCTCCTGCTCGATCGCAAAGAGCAGGCAGAACACGCGATGCTCGTCGACTTGGCGCGCAACGATGTGGCCCGCGTGTCCGTGCCCGGGTCGCGTTACGTCGACAGGCCTCTCGCGATCGAAAAGTACAGCCACGTGCAGCACCTCGTGTCGCGGGTTCGCGGCACCCTTCGCGAAGGCGTCGATGCGCTTCACGCGTACAAGGCCTCCGCCAACATGGGCACGCTGACCGGTGCGCCAAAGCTCCGCGCCATGGAGCTCATTCGCGAGCACGAGCCCACGTCGCGCGGTTTCTACGGGGGAGCGGTCGGGTACCTCATGCAAGACGGCACCTTCGACACGTGCATTGTCATCCGCAGCCTGCGCTGGAAACACGGGGAATTCCTCATGCGAAGCGGCGCGGGCGTCGTCATGGAGAGTGACCCGGACCGCGAGCTTGCAGAGACGCTGCACAAGGCTCGAGCCTGCCGCGTCGCCGTCGCAAAAGCCGAAGCCGCGCGCAAGGGAGATATGTGATGTCTGCACGTATCCTCATGGTCGACAACCGCGACAGCTTCACGTTCAACCTCGTCGACGAACTCGAACGTCGAGGTGCGACCGTCACGACGATTCGCGGTGACGCGCCTCTTGAAGCGATGCATGCGCG
>CAIQDA010000145.1 GCA_903870415.1 uncultured delta proteobacterium | reverse complement strand
GCTGCGGGCCGCTCCCTAGCTCCGCGTCGTTCGCTCGCAGGGCTTCTCCGCTTTTTTACGGCTGGTTTGGGCGGACGCTCGGCTCTGCTTTTTTACGGCTGGTGCGGGGGCCGGAGATGGATCGGGTGGGCGCGCTCGGCTTGCGCGTGAGACGCTCTCGCTCGATGTGCGGATGGGACCGAAGGCATTGGGCACGTGATGTGCGGGCGTGGGCTCATTCTGCCCTCTTTTTCCTGCTCGCGTGCGCGTCGCTGATTCTTGCAGGATGCACGCATACGCCGACGAAGAGTCCGCCGCGTGTGGTCGACGGTGTCCTCGACGTCCGCGACTGGGACTTCGAGAACGACGGACCTGTGCGCCTCGACGGCGATTGGGAAGTGAGCTCCGAGGGCGTGCTCGAGGGCGACGCGATCCGAAGCGCACCCTCCAGCGGGGACTTCGTGTCGGTGCCCTGGAGCGAGGCGCATCACAAGACGCGAACGGGGTACGACGTGGACGCGGCACGCTGGATTGCGCTGCGCGTTCGCGTGCAAGGTGCGGCCCCGACGGAGACCTTCACCGCATCGCTCACCGAGAACGCCGCGGAGTCGCTTTACGCCGAGTGCCGGAGTGCGAGCGGTCAGGCGAGTCACCTGCGCGCGGGCATTGCGAGCGCGCGCGACGCGACCCGCTACGCGGTGGGGCTGTGGCCCCACGGAGACCTCGTCGTCCCCGCCGACAGCGCCTGCATCTTCGTCGTGCCCCGAGCCGTACTCTCGCGAACGCGGCTTCTCTCGACGCCACAGCTTGACCGCAGCGCCCTCGCCCTTCATCGCGCACGCGACCGCGTGTGGCCCCACGCCGTGGAGCTCACCATCGCGGGGATGCTCATGTTTTTCGCGGCGCTCCTCGCGCTCACCACCCGTGGCGACCGCGTCGTTCGTTGGACCCTCGTCTTCTCGGTCCTCTATTGCGTGCGCGTGCTCGTCGTCCAACGCGGCGACATCTTCCAGCTCGCCTCAAGCTCGCCCCTGAGCGCGCTCCCGTGGTTCCAAATCGAGTACGTCGACCTTTGGCTCTGCGCCCTCTCGTTCACACGCTACGCGGCGGCATTGATGGATCGCCCCATCCGCGGCTCGCGACTCCCCACGCTCATCCTCTACGGGCTCGCGATCATCGCGCTCTTCGCGAGCTACGAGATCGACAAGCGCCTCCTCCCCGTGGGCGAGGCGGCCGCCGTCACCTCCGTCGCGCTCACGCTCCGTGAGCTCTTCTCCGTCCCGACCTCGACTGCGATCCGCCTGGCACGCGCGGGGCTGGCCTTTTGCACGCTCGGCACGCTTGGCAGCGCCGTAAGCATTCAGTGGTTCGGCCGCCACTCCGTCTTGTTCGAGCTCCTCTGGGCGACCGATCCCCTCTTTCAAATGGCCATCCTCGCGGTGCGCGCGCAGGACGCTCGCAAGAAGTCCGCGGATCTCGCCCGCGCCACGCAGCACTTCGTCCCCAAGCAATTTCTCCACGAGCTCGGCCACGAAGACGTCACCACCGCCAAGCTCGGCGACGCCGCCTCACGTCATGTCACCGTATTGTTTGCGGACATCCGTAACTTTACGTCGATGAGTGAGCGTATGTCTCCCGCGGAGACCTTCGCGTTCCTCAACGAGTGCCTCTCGCGGATTGGGCCGCACATCCGCGCCAACGGCGGCTTCGTCGACAAGTACATCGGCGACGCGATTATGGCTATTTTCCCTAGGTCTCCGAGCGATGCGGTGCGCGCGGCCATCGCCATGCAAGCGGAGGTGCGCGCGAGCAACGCACGGCATCCGAAGCGACCGCCCCTCGCCATCGGCGTTGGCATTCACGTGGGCGACGTCATGATGGGCACCATCGGCGAGGCGGAACGCTTCGAGGCCACGGTCATCTCCGACGCGGTCAACCTCACCGCCCGCCTCGAGACGCTGACGAAGCAGCTCGGCTGCACGATGCTTGTCTCGGGCGACGTCTTCGGCGTACTTCCCGACGACCTGCGAAAGCACACGCGCCGCCTCGGGCGCTTCGTCGTCAAGGGCAAGGCCGCCGCGGTGGAGCTTTTCGAGAACTACGCCAGCGACGCCGAAGACCTGCGAATCGCCAAGGATTCATCCCGCGAGCGCATGAGCGAACTTCTTGCATCCTACACGGAGCGCAACCTCGAACAGGCCGCGACGATCGCCGGCGAACTTCGCGACTCCTGCCCCGACGACGGCCCCGCCAACTGGTGGCTCCTGCGCCTGATCCAAGAGCGTCGACGCCGCGACGTGGACGACGAAGGCCCCAGCTCCGAACACGGCGTCGTGTTGCTCGACGGAAAATAGACGAGCGAGAGTGGCTGCATCCTACATCTTCTTCTCCACCCAACCAGGCCTCCCCGCCTCCATCGAACCCACGAGTGGAGGAGCCGTTCAAGAGGCGGCGGCGTGAGTGGCGTCGGGCGCAGGCGCGGACGGAGATTCGGTCGGCGCCATCGATGCGGGGAGTGAGCGCGCCGGATGAATCGGGGCCGCCGAAGGCGAGCGTGGTGACGTCGAAGATCGAGACTTGCGGCGAGCATGGAGCGGAGCAGCGAGGTCCGTACGACCGTGATCGTCACGGAGAATCGAGCCCCGCATCGCGTGAACGCATGACGAAGCGGGAGGCGCCCGATCGAACTCCGGAGCACCGAGCACCGACGACCTCATCGCCGCAGTCGATCGTGAATCGGAGTCTGGAGCGAGAGCAGCCCCCCCCCCGCTCTCTCCGTAGCTCTCTCCTTCTCGTTCTCTCTCTCAACGAAAGCGAGCGAACCGCCGCGCCGTTCCTCAGCTACGCCAAAGGCGTGCGCGATGCTCCGCAACCCAGGGATTTGTCGCACTTTCGGCACCTGCGCTCGACACTTTGACCTTGCGATCGGCGCGGGCCTTGTCGACCGCAAGAGCGATCGCCACCGCTTCTTCATCGTCCGCCGCGAACTCCGCGGGCTTCATGATGGCGTCGTGTTCGCGTTCGAGAAAGCCCGTGTCGTACTGACCCGCGACAAAGAGCGGGTGACGGAAGAGCGCCTCGTGGAAGGCGAGGTTCGTCTTAATGCCCGTCACGACATACTCGCCAAGGGCACGGCGCATACGCTGCACAGCCTCTTCGCGCGTTGGCGCCCAAACGCAAAGCTTCGACACGAGCGGGTCGTAGAAACTCGAAATGGTGCACCCTGCATACGCGCCCGAATCGTCGCGAACGCCCGGCCCTGACGGCGTGCGCAGTTCGTGAATCGTGCCCGGCGACGGCAGGTAACCCGTTGCGGGATCTTCTGCGTAAATGCGGCATTGAATCGCTGCTCCGCGACGCACCAGGTCCTCTTGCTTGAACGGAAGTTCCTTGCCCGAGGCCACGTCGAACATGACCCGAACGAGGTCGAGACCCGTGATGAGTTCCGTGACGGGATGCTCGACCTGAAGGCGCGTGTTCATCTCGAGGAAGTAGAAGTTGCCGTCGGGCGCGAGGAGAAACTCGAACGTGCCTGCGCTGAAGTAGCCCACGGCCTGAGCGCCCTTGACCGCAATGGCGCCCATGCGCGCGATGAGTTCGTGGGACGCCGCCGGCGACGGAGTCTCCTCGACGACTTTTTGGTTGCGACGCTGGATCGAGCAGTCGCGCTCGAAGACGTGGACGACGTTTCCGTGCATGTCGCCGACGACCTGGATTTCCACGTGTCGCGGCGAGAGGATGGCCTTCTCAAGGTAGACCGTGTCGTCCCCGAAAAACTTCTTCGCCTCGCTCCGGGCTCGCTCCCAAGCGGAGGCCATTTCATCTGCAGAATGCACGAGACGCATTCCCTTACCGCCGCCGCCCGAGGCCGCCTTCAGCATGATCGGGTAGCCAATGCCCTCCGACGCAGCGATCGCCTCCGCCACCGTCGTCGCGTAGGCGCCGGGCACGATGGGAACACCGGCCTCCGCCATCTTCTCGCGCGCAGCCGTTTTCGACCCAAGCTGCCGCATCGCGGACGCGGGAGGACCAACGAAGACAATGCCCGCTTCGGCGCATGCATCCGCGAACGAAGGATTTTCGCTGAGAAACCCGTAACCCGGATGAATGCAGTCTGCACCCGTCGCTTTGGCGGCCGCGAGAATTTTGTCCGCGCGCAGGTAGCTCTCCGATGCCGCGGGAGGACCAATGAACACCGCCTCGTCGGCCATGCGCACGTGCAGCGCGCCGCGATCGGCCTCCGAGTACACGGCCACGGTCTTCATGCCCATCTCACGCGCGGTGCGCATGACACGGATGGCAATCTCTCCACGGTTCGCGACGAGCACTTTCTGCAGCGTTTTGGCCATGAATCCGCCTGTAGCGCGAAACGCGATCGGAACGAATCGCGAAGCGATGGCCCGCGACCCGCTGTCGCCAGCGCCTGGAAAACCTTGCTAGCGTCTCGCTCATGCCGCCGCCGCTTCCTCCGTGGACCCTCGGGTCGAAGAGCGACGACGAGCCCGAGCCCCGCACGACCGCGCTCGAAACGCCGCTTGGAACCGTGGCAGGCCTCGACACGCGCAACGGCCTGGCGCCCGAAACCCCGCTCACGGTGGGCGCGTTCGGCACGACGGTTCGCGCGCGCATCGAAGCCACGTTCGGAGCGCGCGGCGTGTGGATAGAGGGTGAGGTCCGCGAGTGCGTCGTCGCCAACAGCGGACACGTGTACTTTACACTTCGTGACCCGAACTCCACCGACGCGGTGCGTGGGGCCGTGTGGCGCACCGCCCGCGTAAGCGCTGCGGAGCGTGCGGCGCTCGAGAACGGCGCCCACGTCATCGTTCACGGAAAAGCGAGCTACTTTCCAATCAAGAGCGAGGTTCAGCTCATCGTCGACGGCGTGCGAAAGGCCGGACGCGGCGCCCTCCTCGAAGCTCGCGAGAAGCTCAAAGCGAAGCTCGAGGCCGAGGGACTTTTCGCCGCCGAGCGCAAACGCCCCATACCGCTGGACCCTCGCATCGTCGGCATCGTCACCTCCGCATCGGGAGCGGTCGTTCACGACGTGCGGACCGTGGCGTTTCAACGCGGCGGCGCTCGACTT
>CAIQDA010000144.1 GCA_903870415.1 uncultured delta proteobacterium | reverse complement strand
GCGGAGTGGATGTGGCGCGGGCATCCTCGACGTGGGTCACGGCCCATACGGCACCGTCGATGTACGCGAGGTTCGGGACGTCCTTCGCGCTGCTCTTGAACGCGAGGCCCGCGCCGTCGCCTCGCGCGAGCGCCTGCTGCAAGTCGTCGACGGAGCGTTGCCCCGACGTGTCAATCGCCAGCAAAAGATGCTTGCCGAGCACCTGACTCAAAAAGCCATCTTCGATGGTGAGCGTCGCGGCGGAAACCTCCGTCGCCCGAGCGCCATGAGCAGCGATGGTCAGGACACCGAACGCGACGAGCACCGCCACGGCACGCGCCAGACGGCGCCTCCACGCTCGAAGATTCGCGTGCCCCAAACGTCGCGCCCACATGGCGCAAGTCTCGCACGGCTCGCGCAAAACGGCGACGGTCCATTCCACGCGACCGGGGCGTCGTCCGCGCGTCGAAGCCCGACACATGGCTGACATGTAGCGCGGCGCCGAAGGCACCCGGCTCGCACCCACGCTCGAACGAGGCCCCGAGGGCGCGCCTGCTCTTCGCGTCGTCAACGGTCTCACTAAGCTGAGTTTTTACTGGGCTTCGATGCGTGCAGCGTTCTGCGACTGCGCCACGCTCGTGAGCTTCGACCTCCTCAAGAGGCATGGAGAGTCGAACGCGGCTTCGACCCCAACGGAAAGCGGCTCTTCGTCATCGATGGCAGCGGAGCTCTCCGCAATTCGATTCGCGAGACATTCGGCGAGAACGCGCCCGTCCAGCGATGCAAGATCCACAAGGTTCGCAACGCGCTCGCACGCTTGCCCGCGAAAAAGCACGCCCGGACGCGCGCCCTCATGCGCCGGGCTTACGCGAGCGCCAAGCCCGCGACGGCGAAGCGGCAGATCTTGAACCTCGCAAAAAACCTGAAGTCGCTGCACCCGAGCGCGGCGGAATCGATCGGAGAAGGGCTCGACGAAACGCTCACCGTGATGGCCCTCCAACTGCCCACGGCGCTCGATCGAACACTGTCGCCGACGAAGCCGATCGAGAACGTCAACGAGCCGGATTCGCTGCGTTTCGAGCCGCGTGAAGCATTCGCGAGGCGGCGCGATGGTTCTTCGTTGGACGCTCGCGGGCGTGCTCGAGGCTGAACGAGGCTTCCGACGCCTGAAAGGCTGCAGCGCAATTCCCTCGCTAATTGCCGCGCTCAATCGCACGTCAGTGAGCGAGGCGCCGCCCGCGAAAGCGACCACAAAACCTGCGTCGAAGACAGCTCGCGACGGGGTCGAGAAGGCCGCGTAGAACCATCACGCCGTCATCCGAAAGTCAGCACCGAGCGGGACGACGCCCCGTGCTGTTCACGCTTGATAGACCGAGCTGCCGCAACTCCGTCGTCAGTGACGCAAAAAAACGCCTCGACGATCTCCGTGCAGAACGCACGCATGCATCCTGCACCCTTACGCAACGCACACGGCAAGGGAAGAAGCTCGTCGACCAAGTGCGTCGCCACATCCGCCATGCGACGCGCTACGCACGACGGGAAAAACCTCGACGCCGAGTGAACCGGTGCGTCGCGCTAGCTCTCCTGACCGCTGAGGAAGGTTTTTAGGGTTTCACCCTTTGTGACAGGGATCGCGTTAGCCTTGATGTCGCAAAATGGACCATATTCGGCCCCAAGGATTGCCGTCGAGATAGCAACTTTGTCCGCGGCGTAAGAAAACGGGAGCCCACCACCCGTTGCAGCATCCGGGGTTTTCCCTTTATCGTACCCTTTATTAAAAACTTCGATAGCTTTCACGCACCGAGGCAGGTCCACATCGACCCCGGTCAAAGAGTCGCCATGGAAGTAAGCGCAGAGTATCTTCTTTCGAAGGCCGTCGAACGCCGGGCACAAGAAGGCCAAGCTCAGCCAGCCGCCGTCGGCCGTTCCGACTTGCATCGATGTCCGCCCCCCCCGTGTATTTACGATGTAAGCGGTTTCATAGTTACCATCTTGCGCTAGTTTCAGTTCGTCATACATAATGTAGCCCAACAGGTCTGTGAGCACCTCGTCCATATACATATAGGAGCCGGGGCCCCTAAAATTCACAAGGTCTACCTCTTGAACGCCTTTGCCCTTGGACGACGCAGAATGAAAGAATTCATGAACTATTGTGGAGACAATCTTCCGGACGTTAGGTGTTCCACCTTTAACCCAGTCGGGGCTCTCTCCATTGATGTAAACGGCGTCCTTAACGGCAAACGCTGGGGCCGCGAACGTTTCGTCGACCGCGCTTCCCGTTAGCTCGGTGTACTTCGATCGAAAATTCGAAGCCAGTGGAAAGCATTTAATTACGGGTGAGGTCAGGGTTCGTTCCTTTCCGGTAACCGCGATCATCAGAGCCTCCGACGAAGCCCTCAGCTGTTCCATAGCCGTTTCGGTAAAGGTATCGTCAACAACTTCTGCAACGGTCATGACTGGAAATCCCTTTTCTTATAATACAACGTGGAAGTCGCTGGGGCGAAGCCGGCGGCCTGAGCCTCCCCCCGATCCGTGAGCGCTTAGGACATTCAAAACAAGCGCCGAGTGCGTAGCATTTGTCTTATTCTTGTCCGACCAAGGACGACAAAGGTTCCGCGATTTAGCGTCCTAAATGAGTTCGTCAACTTACATTGACAAACTTTTGCCGAAGCGTACCGTCAAAGCCTAGTTCCCATCCGTTAGTCCCCAGCTGCATAATGTCAAGCGCGGCGTTTCGATATTCCCGAACTCAGGTCTTCGGCCGAAGCCGCAATTCGTTATCTTTCAAGTAAAAGTATCGGTGAACCGTTCGGGATTCTCGTCTTTTTGCAGTACTTGCACTGCAAGCCCCTACACGCGTTCGTCCGTGTCTCTATTCACCCCACGCGCCGCGCATGCAAAAACGCCTCGCGGTTGCCCTTGGGCCCGTGGATCACGCAGTCGCTCACCCCGAGCACCTCGAAGCCGCACTTTGCCACCGACGCCACCGCCTCGTCGATGCACGCTTGCCGATCGCCCTCGTCGGTCACCACGCCTTTGCCTTTGCTCACAATCTCCCTGCCCGCTTCAAACTGCGGCTTCACGAGCGCCACGAGCGTTCCGCCTGGTTTGATGCAGGCTGAAAGCGCGTCGGCCAGCTTGCTCAGCCCGATGAACGAAGCGTCCACCACCGCGAGATCCACCACGCCGCCAATGGCTTCAGGGTGCAGTCTGCACGAGCTGCACGGGCATGCGCACGAAGCACCTCGTTGCCGCTTAGGTACGCGCGGACTACCGCCTTCGCGATGGTGAGGCCCACGCTGTTTCGGGGCACGATCACGGCGACCTTCCCGAGCGGCTGCACGTCGCGGAGCGTGCGGGCTTCGAGCAGTGGCAGCTTGCACAGCGTGGCCGGCGTGGTCACCTCGCGGTGCGTGGCGTCCGCTACGCGAAACGCCGTGTCGGAAACGTAGGCCCCCCAGCCTCTTTGCGAAGCTCGGCTCCCCGTAAGCGTGGCCGAGCGCGCGCACCTGGCGCAGGCGCCGATCGAATTCCTGCCCCCACGCACCGCTCGTTTTGTTCCTCGTGCCTAGCGCGCCGCCGTCACCATTGACGATGCCTTCGGCATCTCGCACGTCTTCGCGTTCGCGGCCGTGGAGCAGCTCTTCGTGCCGCCGACCTTGCAGCCGCGCTTCTCGCACGCCTTGCGGGCCTCCTGCGTGTCCTTCGAGCCATAGGCACATTGTTGACAGCCGCCCGAGCTCGCGGACGTGCAGATGTAACAACCCTCCGAGGCGGAGGCGGTGAGCGGAGCGACGAAGGCGTTGGTTGCGAACGCGACCGCCAGGACAACGAGTAGATGCTTCATGATGACTCTCTTTCCGCGGGGCACAGCGCCCGGAAGTCGAATATTCGCACGGAATGCCGCCGGTCACAAAGCTTTCGGGTTGAGTTTGAAAAAAGCGCACATCAGCAGCTCAAACCCTCGCTGAAGCGCATAGGACATTCAAACCACGAATCCGCCCCCCCCCAGGGCTTCAAGCATCGGCTTCGACCGTCGCGCCATTCGGATGATTTCCGGCCATCGCGGTCTTCCGGTAAAGCTCCGACCGCGCTGCGCGTCGTTTCCGCGAGCGCTTTTCCTTCTTGAGCGTCGCTTTCCCGGACTCAAGCCGCACGCTTCCCCACCGCCGGTCACATCGCTTTTGCGAAGTCCCGCAGCGTCAGTCGGTCTCCGGTCGCCCTTACCGATACGCGAACATCAGCTGACCCGGCGGTCCGCGCGGTGGACCTCGCGCCTCCAATTCGCTCAGGGGCTCCCCTCGCCGGAAATCGACCGATTGGCGGTAGCGTCACGGGATTCGTTTGGACCCGTGTGGCGCGGATAAGTTATTGAATATGACTTTCGCTGCGCGGATCGATGCGCGGCGTACAGAGGGACGATGGGACGAACGAACGTTTTCGTAGGCTTGGCGCACGTGGTTCTTCTCTCGGGATGCTCGGGGCCGAGCGCAGCCCCAGCAGGAACGATTGCCACGGTCGATGGAGGGCAAGTCGACGCGAGCGAATGCGAAGCGCCTGTCGTGTGGCTCCGGACCGGGCCTGACTCGAGCTGCGGCGGGCAAAACACCCATGCTTGGCCCGTCGGGATGAATGCCACCGATTGTCACGGGTGGCGTGCCGCCGACACCTCCGGGCGCGAGCACGACAACTCGGCGAACGACATCCGCTGCAATGACGACGGCTCGTTCTCGTTCGTGCAGTTTGCAGGCAACCTCAACTGCGCGGGCACGGGCGTTCGCAAGGACTACGTCCTTGACGTATGCGAGCAGGACATGCCGCCGTCACTCTACACGGTGGCGTTCGACCTCACGTGCTGCAGGGCACCGAGCGACCCGACGTGCAAGAGAGCGCTGCCATCGGTTTCCGTTGCGGGGGGGTCGGTATTCCTCAACGGCGCCGCGTGCGTCCCTCGGTGAGTCTCGGGGCCGCGGCCGGCGCACAACAAGGTCGCCGCGAACACGCTCGGGACCCTTGCGCAGCTCGTTCGACCCGGAAAACGCTGCCAAGGGTCGACGGCGAGAGAACCTCGAAGACGAGGCTCGGGTTGAGGAGGCTCATCGGGGCGAACCTCCGCGCTTGGTCGTGAGATCGTGAGCAAATGCAAGCGTATCGTGACCGACCAGGCCGTGGCGTCGGTCACGACGTGCGCCTTCGAGGTGCTTCGGGCAAGCGACTGCGTAATCAACGACCGAAGGGCAACCGCGTGACCAGGCACACCCTCGCATGTGCCACGGCTTACGAAACACAGCCGGAGGCGCGCATCCACGCCTTCGGGCTGTGGTGATGCTGGCCCTCGTCGCCTTTGTCTCCTGGGGCTATCTCTTGCAAGTGCGGGGCGCGTACGACTTGGTGCATGCGCCGCTCGGCGGACGAGGCTATGCTTCGCCCACACCATGACGATCCTTAAAGGCCTTAACGCGTCCTTCGAGCACCCACAAAACGGGATCACCCTGGCCGACATGGAGGCTGCGCGACGCGCCACTAGGAAGCTCGGCGACGTGATCATCTTTCGCTCGACGGGCCCGTGGGCCATGCGGTGGCTCGATCAGCCCGTGCCTTACCCGTCGAAGAACTTTCACGTGAAGGGCAAGAGCTCTGACTGGGGTCCGCACGCGGGCTTGGTTCCCTTCGACGGCGTTTTCAGCAAGGTCGGCTACGACATCGGAAAGGCGAACAAGGGCACGAAGGCGAACCTCGACGGCCTTCACTCGCGCTTCGCGTGGAAGACGCCGCTCGTGCTCGGGCCCACCGAGCTTCACATGCAAAAGACCCTCATGTCGGCCGGGCGCTTGCCCATTTCGCGCTCGTTCCCGATCCCGGGCTCGGACGACGAGATTCTTGTCGCCACCATGAGCGGGTCCACGCAGGAGGTCGCCTTTCGCGCGCTGAAGCTCCTCGACGGGCGCTTCGAGATTCGCGCGTTCTATCCAGGCACCACCGTGAGCCCCGAGGCGCTTCGGTACCTGGTGGGGTTGCCCCTTGAGGTGATGACGTCGAACGAAGTGGGCGCCCAAAACCGACCGATGACCGGCGACTACGATCTCCTCGCGGTGTGCCCGCGCCTCTCGGACTACGGCAGCCTCTCGAGTCGGCAGTTCCTAAAGCCGGGCATCCACGTCTACGGCAAGGACCCGCTGCCGGACTTCGTCTTCGCGGCCGGCATCGGCATGGACAACGTCATCGACCCGTCGCTGCAAACCGGCGGCACCGTCGGGACGAATTACAAGGCCGCCCGCGCAAAGGGCGCCGCAATGCGCGAAGAGCGCGGACTCGGTGAGCGGCTTCCTCCCGCCGCGCCCTTGGCGGAGACGGCCGTTGACGAGGACGGTGTCCCTTTCGCGCGCGAGACGGTCGATGCCCAAGCGCTCGGGCGCCAGGAGCACCCGGACATGGGAAACCTCACGCCCCGCATCTTGCGCGCGATCCTCGAGCTCAACGTGCAGATGGGCGCGGTCGACGCCAACGCGCCGCTGCGGCGTGTCCACCACAACGCCGAGTCCCATCGCAACGCTGCCTTCGGAGCGCTCACGAAGAACGACATGCTGACGATGAAGGACGGCGAAGTCTTCGGCGACGGCTTTCCGCTCACCGCGTTTCACCCGCCCGCGTTCGGAGACAGCGCAAGCCCCGCCAGCCTCTTTGGTGAGGTCTGCACCATCGAAACCTTCGAGGAGTTCGGGACCTATTGCACCGTGCTCCGCGGCATGGGCTTCTACATGCCAAAAAATTGGTCGTGGGAACTGACCAAGTCCGTGGGGGCGAGCCGCGCCGTGAACTCGCTCATCGCTGGCTTTCAGCCACGCACGGGCTCGAACGAAGAATCGAATTGGACCCGCGACGCCGGCGGCGGCTGGCGCGCCAAAGACGAGTAGGCTCACTGAAGAGCAAGGGCGGCAGTGGCGACGCATTTGGTCGACGAGGTACTGCCCGAGGTGTCCGTACGTCAATGGGTGTGTACCTGGCCGTGGGCCCTGGGTTGAGAAACTCTTCGAGGTCCACTGGCGCGCGGGATTACGTTCGTGTCCACTTCGAAACAACTTTGGGTGACCCGCGGCGGTTAATCTGGGCCCGCGCCGTGCCGGTCGCTATGGTACGAAGTCTCCATGCCTCCACCCACTCGACTCGCGCCGGATGATCCCAAGCTCGTCGCCGCGAGCGAGGCGTACCTGCAGGCGACCGCGCTCAAGATTCAGATCGATCGCGGCGAATTCGGGTCGCTCAAGACGGACCTCTTCGCGTTCTTTCGCTCGAACCCGATTCTGGGCCAGTTCTGCCCGAGCGTCCCCTGGGTCGGCCACGCGAGCACCGACGTGTTTCTCGAGAGTCTCGCCGAGGCGGACGCCGCCATTGCCGCGATGACCGACGCCGCATTCGGGCCCTTGCAGCACGACGTCGAGACGCTGCACTCGTCCGCTTTCGCGCTCGCCGGCAGCACGAAGAAGAAGCTCCAGTCGAAGCACGACGCGATCGAATACCTGCGCACGTACGAGACCCGCAACGCGGGGACGTTCATCACCGACACGACCCGCGCGGCGGT
>CAIQDA010000143.1 GCA_903870415.1 uncultured delta proteobacterium | reverse complement strand
GATCGGCCGTCGAGTGGGCTGGAAGAAGAACCCAATGCGGCCGCATAATCTGACATTGGTGATGATCGGCGCCGGCCTGCTGTGGTTCGGATGGTTCGGCTTCAACGCGGGCAGCGCACTCACGTCAGGCCAGCTCGCGTCGGTCGCCTTCATGGCCACGCATCTCGGTGCCGCAGGCGGAGCAATCGGCTGGGTTGCGGCGGAATCGGCCCATCGCGGCAAGGCCACAGCCCTCGGCTGCGCATCGGGTCTCGTCGCAGGCCTCGTCGCCATCACGCCCGCTGCGGGCTTCGTGACGCCAGGCTCGTCGATCATCATCGGCCTCCTCGCGGGCGCGGTCTGTTACGGCGGCGTGCTCATCAAGGAGAAGTTCCACTACGACGACTCCCTCGACGCGTTCGGTGTTCACGGCATCGGCGGCATCTTCGGCGCCCTCATCACCGGCGTGTTCGCCACGAAGGCGGTCAACGAGGCGGGCCAAGACGGTCTCCTCTACGGCAACCCGGGTCAGCTCAAAATCCAGTTCATCGCCGTCAGCGTCTCGGTCGTCTACGCGGTGGTCCTCACCTACGTCATCCTCAAGATCATCGACGCCACGCTCGGTCTCCGAGTCGACCGCAACGACGAGATTGAAGGCCTCGACTCGGTCCTCCACGGCGAAGAGGGCTACGCGATGAACAGCACCGCCCACAGCGAATCGCACGGCGGCATGCGGCAGGACGACGAAGACGACGTCGCGCTTCCGGTCCGCAGCCCGGTCCTCGCGAAGTAGTTCACGCCCGACGCGAGCAAACAAAAAAGGCGGCCTCTTCGGAGGTCGCCTTTTTCGCGTGCGAGCATCGAAGTCGATGCATGTAGAGTACAAACTACAGAGTCAAGAGCGGTGATACCGAGAGCTTCTTCGCGCCCTTCGTGATCGCCTGCAATGCCTTGACGGGGTAGCGCGCCTCGATGCGAACGGTCCCGAGCCAGCCGGTCTCCGCCGAGCCGCTCTTCACGCTCAGGCGTACGGGAATTTGCAAGGGTGCGTCCTTCTTCTTCACGTCCTCGCGCAGCGCCTTCAACGTGTCGTTGAGCGCGTCGTCGTCGACCGAAAGGCGCACCAAGTCGGCGGTGTGATCGGTCACGACCGCGACCATCGCGGGCCTCTCGTTGAACGCATCCCGGGTCTCGTCGGCGAGCAGCAAGCGCGGTCCAGCCCCGCCGGTGAGCGTCTTGAGCTTCTCGTCGACGATGGCTCCGCTCGATCCAAACACGACGAGCAACGAGCTTGCCGTGGGCACCGAAGCGATGACGCTTCCGTCGTCCATCTTCCAGCCCTTGGCGCCGTCGGGCCACGTGCCACCCTTCGCAGGAGCGTAGGCTTTTGCCGTGTCGTTCAGCGCCATCACCGACTCCACGAGCGAGCCTCCCGCTTGGAGTCCGGTCGCTTCGAGCGCCACCCACGGGGAGAGGCCGCGCGCCGCCTTTTCTTGAAGCGCCGCGTCCTTCGGCTTCTTCTTCAGCGCCTCGACCCCGACGAGCGCGCGCTTCGCATCGAGCCCAATCACGAGCGTCGACGCAAACCCTTGCGACGCGATGGCGTCGGCAAGCGGGCGAACGATCGCCACGGCAACTTGCGACTCCGACGGGGCTCCCTCGACCGCCAGCGAAATCCCCTTCTGAACGACCTCGCGCGCGAGCGACGGATCGTACCCGCCCATGGTGCTGAAGAAGAGCGTGTCGCTTGGCAGCCGGTCAAAGAGGACGGGCTTCGAGCAACCACGGGCGCTGAGCAACAGGCGTGTGGTCGCAGCGCTCTGAGCCTTGAACCGAACGTCGACCGCGAACGACAGCGACGACGGGTCCCAACCAACTCCGAGCGCCGCACTCGCCATGTCGCGGCCCACCGAGGAAAGCTCGTCGTTTGCCGCACGCTCAATCGGCGTCGTCGGCGAAGGTTCAGCCCCCGGTTCCGCAGACTTCGCTGCGTCTTGAAACAGCGTTGCAGGCACCCGCGCCGCCACGTCGTTGACGCGGGGCTCAAGAGCCACGTCGCTCGCCAGGTACGGCCCGAGTTTCGCCAGCGTTGCAGCGTCCTGCGCGCACACGAGGCGGTAGCCCGGTGCCACGGGAGATGGGTGCAGAGCGCATGCACCTCCCGCACCGACCGCATTGGGCGCCCCGAGCTGCGCCAAAAGTGGCGTCGCATCGACGGGCACGGACCTGACCCCGGCCGCGTTCGGCGCGCCAAGCCCCCGAAGCTTCGACGGGTCCTTCCACGCAAGCGCGATGGCGCCAAGGCCCACCATGTCGCCGTTTTCGCCGCGGAGAACCGCCACGTCCACCGGGCCTTCAAAGGCCTCCGCCATGGCCGCATCGAGCCCGAGAAACACACCCGCCATGGCCTCAAGCTTGATGTCGGCGGTCGTCGGGCTCAGCTTTCGCATCAGCGCCTGGGCGGAGCGCACAGAAGGCAGCAAGTGCGACGTCGTGGCGGTGACCAGCAACTGAGCAGGTTCTTCGGCCGAGGCGGGCGCGGCGGCGAGAACGGCGACGAGTGCGAGAACGCGATGGCTCTTCATTTGCGGCGAACGCTAACGGAGCCGGCGATCGTCCGTCACGCGATTTGATCGGGCAGTGCCCCTGCGAGGACCGACGCCGGATCCGCGCGCACGATCGCCGAGGCATTCACTGGCCCGTGGATATGCGGCATCGGGCCTCGTGGGGTCTCCACCACACGGACCTCGGCGGTCAGCTCACGGGGGTCAATGCAGAGTACAACCACCGTCGGGTCGCTCGCGAGGTAGAGACGATGACTCTCCGCGACGTCGGGGCCGAACGACGCGTGCACGAAGCCTTCGCGCTCGAACGCGCCCGGAACGTAGGGCCGCATGGGCGCCTCGTCCGCTTTCGCCAAGTGGTAGAGCCAACGCGCCATGAAATCAGCCTCGCACGGAGCACGGCTCGCTTGCAGGAATCCGCGTCGTCGGCTCTGGCGTGAAGCTGTCGCGCACACGTCATGGACACGAGCATCCTCTTCGCCCTCTCCGCGTCGGCCGCCTGGGCGGTCGGCTCGTTGCTATTCGGCCACCTCGGTCGAAACATTTCGGCCGCGGCTCTGAACTTTGCGAAGTGCGCCACAGCCTCGCTGATGCTCGTGGCCACCTGGGCACTCAGCGGAGCAACGTCCCTCGACGCACCTGCAGCGTCGTGGGGGCTCCTTCTCGCGAGCGCGGTCGTCGGCCTGACGATTGGCGATACGGCGTATTTTGCAGCCATTCGCCACTTAGGCGTCGGCCGCGCGATTCTGCTTCTGAGCACCGCACCCCTCTTCGCAACGCTCGGTGGCGTCGCGGTTTTCGGCGAACACATGGGCGCCCGCGAACTCGCGGGGATTGCGCTCACGAGCGTTGGCATCGTCGTGGTCGTTGGCGGAAAAGGGGTGGCGCTCGGCGGCGGGCTCGGGTCCGTGAAGCGCGGGGTGGCCCTCGGGCTCTTCGCGGCCGTGATGCAAGCGACGGGAACCATGCTCTCGCGCAGCGCCATGCGTGGCGGCATCGATCCGCTTGCGGCGGCAGCAGCGCGCGTCGGGTTCGCCGCATGTGCGCTGGCCGTCGTTGCGATTGCGCGAGGCCATCTCCGCGCGTGGGTTCACGATCTGCGACGCGACAGCCTCGTCTTCAAAATTGGTGGCGCCGCGTTCGTCGGCACCTACGGCGGCATCTGGCTTGCTCAGCTCGCCCTCGCCGGTCACCGGTCGACGGGCGTCACGACCACGCTGCTCGCCACGAGCCCCATCTTCGCACTGCCCATCGAGCGATTCATTCTCGGCGTCCCCCACGGCCTTCGCGCGTTCATCGGCGCGACGATCGCCGTGGCGGGGATAGCTGTACTCTCCACGTAACGTCAGCGCAGTTCATTGGCCGCATCAACGAAGGCGTCCGAGTCGACGGACACATCGCCTGCAAACGGCAAGGAAAACTGCGCGACAAGAAGACCCGCCGTGAGGAAGACAAAGACGAGGAGCGAGGTGACCGCGAAGCGAATTCGGGGTGGCCCGACAAGCACCTCGGAGGCCATGAGAAGGCTCGCAATGAGCGCGACGAGCCCAAGCGTAAGGAACACGAGAGGGACCGCGGGGCTAATCGCCGCGTGGCGCTGACGCCGAAGTTCGTCGATGCGTGCCATATCGCTTTGCGCGGCACGTACGAGCGACGGCGCCACGTCGGCACGTGACCAGATGACCGACATCGCGTCGAGTTCAGGTGATGCCGATGGCGGTCGTTCACCGCGGTCCATCGAGGCGAAGTCTCCATCGGCCACGCCCAGCGCGTAACGTCGTGCGAGGGCGCGCACCTCCAACCGCTCCG
>CAIQDA010000142.1 GCA_903870415.1 uncultured delta proteobacterium | reverse complement strand
GTGTGGACGATGAGGAACTTCTGCTGTTCCCAGGAAACCTGCGGCTCGACGATCGCCACGTTGTTGAACGTGAGCGCACCGAAGTCCGCATTCTGGAGGGCCGAACCGCCGGCAACCTGATCGCGCGCACAGACGATGCTGTTCGAGCTTGGGAAGCAGGCGCTTGGACCGGCAGCTGGCCACCACTGGGTGAAGCTCATGCCGTTGGTCGGGTAACCGGTCGTCGACTTGAGGGGGTTGCCCTGCGCGTCGGCGGCCACGCGAACGCCTCGGATGAGGTCGTCGTCCGCGAGGTTGTTCGCCAGGAAGCGGCGGAAGCCCTCGGGGAAGATGTCGGCCATCGAGATGTTGCGCCAGCGGGCGTCGAAGAAGTCGCGGCGGGACGACGAGATGAAGTTGTCTTCGGACTCCGTGAGCATCACAGGGACGTAGGACTTCTCGTAGTACGAGCCAGCGTTGAGCGTGTAGCGGCTTGAGTAGTCGCCCTTGTCGTAGCCGTCGGCGAGACCGTTGTTGACTGGACGGCCGCCCCAGCTGATGTTGCGGAAGCCCGGGTTCGTCGCGTCCTGAATGCCAGTCGCGCCGTTGGGGATGGTGAGCGCCTTGCTCGCAACCAGGACGGGTTCGCCGGGGCTGCCAAGGTCGCTGTCGTAGGACGAGTCGTCCGCCGAACGGAGCACCTTGCCGAACATGTCCGTGACGAGCGAGTGATCGCCGGTCTGGGGACGCTGGAAGATGCGCGTGAAGAGGTCGAAGCCCATGCCCGACGCCATCACGTTGGCCTCGAGACCCTGGAGGAACGTCGGCCAAGCGGCGTCGAAGTCCACACCTTGGTCACCAAGGATCGTGCGGTAGATGTTGTAGTAGAGCCCCATGCCCTTCGCGCCGTCGCGAATCTTCTCGAGGTAACGGCTCAGGGAACGACCGTAAGCTGCACGCACGTCGAAGGTGGCGCGGCCGCGGCGGTAGTTGTCGAAGATGTGGCCGACTTCCATCTGGGTGGTCCAGAAGGCGATCTGCTCGTAGAAGTCTGCACCGTTGTCGTGGCGGTAGACCGCAACGTTGCCGAGGTCGGCCCAGGTGTCCGTGGCGAAGCCGTAAGGCACGCGGGTGCGGTTCTGGGCGTCGAACGCCGTGCGACGGTTCTTGTTGAACGACGTCGAAGGGTTGTCCTTCATCGCGCGGTAGGGGACGTGGTCCACGTGCTGCTGCTCGCAGCGCTTGTAGACGCCGGCCTCATCGGTGACCATGCGGCCGTCGAGGGTCGGGTCCCAGGCGCCGAGCGTCGCTTCGTCCCAAGCCACAGGCTTGAAGTCGGCGACGTTCACGGTCTTGCACGAGCCGGGCTTGAGCATGTCGTAGGACTTGTCGAGCTCCGAGTAGTGATTGACGTTGAGGTAGTCCCAGCCAGTAAGACCGCCGAAGCTGTCCATCTTGGCGAGAGCGCCGTTCGAACGCGCCGTGTTCTTCTTGTAGCTCGGGTCCTCATAGACGTGGACCGAGTCCGCGTAGAAGAGTTCCGCTGCGGCGAAGTCATAGGCGCCGAGACCGAGCATGTCCTGGAGCGGCTCGCCCGCGTACTCCATCGTCGAAGAGTGCATCCACATCTGGATGAGGTTCTTCGCTTCGTTGTCGGTGACGGGGTCGTAGTAGCGCGGTCCAACGCAGGTGCGGCCGTCGGCGGTTGCCGTGGTGCACGCGGTGGTCACGGCCTTGTTGTTCGTGCGCAACTGCCAGTACTGCGGGCGGTAGTTGTACGCGTCGGACGACGACACGAAGTTGTGGCGCAGGCCGATCGAGTGACCCATCTCGTGGGAGATGACGGCGTACTGGGCGCGCTGCGCGATGAACGCGCGCATCTTTTCAGCGCGGGCCACTTGCACAGCCTTGTCGTCGGTCTTGTTAAAGTTGCCGAACTTCTTCTGGAGCACGTCGCCGAGGCCGATGTAGCCGAGGGGCGACGGGAGCTCGTTCATCATGCAAACGCCACGCTTGGCGAGAGCAGCTTCCCAGGCGCGACGCATGTCGCGGAGGGCCGAAGCGCTGAGGCCACGCAGAGGCGACGTGAGCGCCGCGGCGTTGTCCGCACCGACCGCCGTACGACCGTCGGGAGACAGGGTGTCCTGCATCGCCGTCGTGTTGAGGGCTGCCTCGATGTTGGTCCCGAGGAGCTTGTCCTGGCGGGCCTTCATCACCGGCGCGTTGACCGATGCGGCACCGGCCTGCGCGACGACCTGAGCGGCCTCTTCGTGAACTTGCGCGATCGCCTTCTGGACGCGCGCGTCGTTCTTGAATCGTGCCGCGCGAACGCGGAACTCTTCAACGCTGAGGTTGGCAGCGCCCGCGAGGTTTTGATCGACAGCTTGCTTGTCGAGCATCGGCATGACCGCACCGCCGCGCGAGGCGCGTGCAGCAGCTGCTGACCACTGTTCGATGTACTTGCCTTCGGTGACGTCCGAGGTCTGGAGCTCGCCGTTGTAGTAGCGGAGCTGGTCGACTGCGCCTTGCGACCAGAGGTCGTTCACGTAGGTCCACACGTTGACGCTCGTCGAGAGGGTCTCGCCGGTGAGCGGGTCGTGGGAGTCCGTCATGATGCCCCAGGGCGACGGCGACTGCGGCACGAACACGTTCGTGAGCAGGTTGTAACGAAGGTCACCCGAACGCGGGTTCTTCTTCGTGATGTCGCCGCAACCGGCCGACCAGTAGGCCTTGTCGGTTGCCTTCATGTTGTACTTGCTGTTCCACGCGGCGAGCTCGTCGGCGGTGAACGGCTTGCGGCAGAAGAGAACCATCTCCTGCGCCTTCGCGAGGCTCTTCACGGCTTCCGAGTAGCCGCGCTTTGCAGCAAGGCTGTCGGCAAGGCCGTCGCAATCGGTCTCGGTCGTCTCGCCGTGGCGGCAACCGTCAACGTCGTGCGTGAGAGCGATGAGGTCTTCGGTCTCCGCGATCTGGCCGCGGATGACAGGGAACTTCGCTTCGCAGTCCTGCTTGTCGGTGACCGAGCACTCGCTGTAGCGAGCGGCGTTCACGGCCATGCGGAGCGCGACGTCCCATTCGTTCGTCGCCCAGTCGTTGCCCTGCGCGTAACGCGGGTCGCTCTGCTTCGAGTCGAACCAGGTCACGGGCTTCGCGGTGCGGGCGCGGTACGGCAGCGTGCACATGTGCCCGATGTCGTCACAGCGTGAGCCGCCGATGCCGGTCGCGTCGGTGACCGAAGCGCACTCGTCTTCCGTGCCGTCTGCGTTCTCGTCGCGGTGCGGATTGGCGCCGAGCGGGGTCGCTTCGGTCGTGTTGCACGCGACAGCGCCGGTGAGGGCCTTGTCGTCGGCGAAGTAGTGGGTGCGCTCCCAGATGTTGTAACGCTCGATGAGGAACTCGGTCCGGTCATCGGTCATGCCGTAGTTGCGCGCGTAGCCCTGACGATCCGTCGTGAATGCACCGGCGACTTCGAACTTGTGACCGTCCCAGTTCTGGGCCTCGTAGTCGTGCTTCGTCGGGTCGATGCGCTGGAAGGCCTGGCGCACGACGATTTCCGCCGGGTTGCACATGCCGACAGGCGCGGTTCCGCCCGCGATGAGCGGCGGGAGGTAGCACGAGAGGTAGCTTCCGCCGCCCCACGCTGCTGGGAGCTGGATGGTCGCAGGCGACGCGAACACGCGGTTCGTGACGTCGAAGTAGCCTTCGGTCTCGATGTCGCCGAATTGCGGCGCGCTGTCCGGGTAACGCTGCGCGTCCTGGTCGGTCCAGCCCATCGACTCGAAGTTGATGCCGATGGCTCCGGTGAGCCATGAAACGGTGTCGAAGTCGTAGTCCTTCGCATTGAGGTTCTTCGACCAGTCGATGCGGAAGTACTCGCGGTCATACCAAGGACGATCGCTCGAGTTTTCCTCGACGACGTTCGACTCTTCGCCCGTCTGCGGGTTGTAGGAGCGGCGCACGTCGAAGTGCGACTCGATGCGGTAGGCGTATGCGACGATGCCGTCGTTGTCCTTGCCGCCGTTGTTGCCCTTGCCGTCGCTGCCGGCGATGCGCTCGATCGCCGAGCGACCGATGAGCATGCCTTCTTCGATGGACCACTTGATGCGCGCCGTCGTGTTGATCGTCGACGTGAAGAGCAGGTCCTGGCTCACGCCGTAACCGGCGTCGATAACCATGGCGCGGGCATAGAAGACTGGGTCGTCATTGGCGTCTTTGAGATCGCCAACGAACCAGGACTTCTTGAGGGCTTGCGGCTGGACCCGGCTGATCGGGTCTCGCTCCTGCGCGCAGCCCACCGTGGCACTCGCGGCCATGAGGCCGAGTGCGACGAAGGTCAATTGTCGCTTTAGTGAACGCATTCCTTGCTCTCCTCGCGGCCGAACCGTCGGCCGGAAAATCAAAAACTCGAAGCGAAGATAAAAAAAGCCGCGGTGACCGAAGCAAGACGGTCACCCCGACCGTTCTCCGGAAAAACATCGGCGGTCTAATGCGAACGGCGGCAGTGTCCAAGCCTCACGTTCCTGGTCGAGTCGTTCTTCGCTCACCGGCGCACAGTTGCAGCAGGCGTGGACGCTAACGTTTGACGCGCACATCCACCGCGCGAGCATGAGCCTCGAGACCCTCAAGGCGCGCAAACGCCGTAATGTCCTCGGATTGCGATGCAAGGGCCGCCGCGTCATAGGCCACAATGGAGCTTCGCGTCAGGAAGTCATAGACGCCAAGAGGCGACCCGAACCGCACCGCTCCTCCCGTCGGCAGGACGTGCGACGGCCCCGCAAAGTAGTCGCCCGCGGCCTCTGGCGTCGCGTGCCCCACGAAGATGGCTCCGGCACGCTCCACGCGATCGGCGAGCGCGTGCGCGTCCTCCGTTTGAATGGAGAGATGCTCCGCGGCGAGACGATTGGCCACGTCAACGAGCGCATCGGCGTCGCGCACGACGAGGGCAACTCCCTGCATTCGGACCGAGGCCTCGGCGATGGCCCGTCGCGGGAGCAACGCCACTTGCGCTTCGAGTTCACGCGCGACCGCTTCGGCAAATGCATGTGAAGTACACGCAAGCAACGGGTACGCAGCCTCATCGTGTTCGGCTTGCGAGAGGAGGTCGGCGGCCACGACACGCGCGTCGGCGGTGTGGTCCGCGAGCACGAGAATCTCACTTGGGCCGGCGATGCTGTCGATGGATACCGTGCCGAAAACAAGACGTTTTGCAGTCGCCACGTAGATGTTGCCCGGGCCCACGATCTTGTCGACGCGCGGGATCGATTCGGTGCCGTAGGCCACAGCGGCGATGGCTTGCGCGCCCCCAGCGTCGACCACCGACGTCACGCCCGCGAGGTGTGCTGCAGCGAGAAGCAAGTCGTCGTCGTCGTTGCCGCCAAGCGGCGTGACGAGGAGGATGTGCTTCACGCCTGCGATGCGCGCAGGAATGGCCGCCATGAGCACGCTCGACGGGTAGCGAGCTTTCCCCCCGGGCGCGTAGATCGCGGCGCGCTCGACAGCTTGGGTGCGCGTGCCGAGGGTGACGCCGTTCTCGGTGTAGCGAAAGCCGCCGTCGCGCTGATGCTCGTGAAATCGGGCGATGCGTTCCGCGGCTCGCTCGAGGACGCCGCGGGTTGCGGGCTCAAGCCTTGCGAGTGCCGCCGCGCCTCCGTAGTTCGCGCGGTGAAGGACCTCCGGCGACCGATGCTCGAAGCGTTCGATGAAGCTGCGAACGGCCGCGTCGCCGCCACGCCGAACCTCGGCAAGAATTGCTCGGACGGGGCCCTCCACTTTTTCGAAATCGACCTCGCCGCGTGAAGCAAGGCGCGCGAGGGTGGCCTCAAATACAGGGCTGTCGTGCGCGACGATTGGGAGCATGAGGGCGAACTAGCGCAGCGCGTTGCAGGCGAAAACTACGTTTTTTCGCACACGATTCGCTCGGACGCGCGTCGGTCCTTCTCAGGCCGCGCTGGCTCCGCTAACGTCAGCCCCGCACGAGACGGCAACTGCGTACGCAGCCAACGTCCCGCGTGTTCGGGAGGTCGTGTGGACGCGGATCTCGTCGAAGCATTGGCTTCGTTGGAAGAAGGTTTTCGTGAATCCGGGCAGCGCTTTCTCAAGGGAAAGGGCGATGCCGCGGCGGTCGAAGAGCTGAAAAAGCGCTTTTCGCTAAGTCCGCGCTTTCGCTTGTTTCTGACGGAATTCGACCCGCACGACGTGGAGGCGGCAATGCCCATCGAGCGCGTGCGCTTCTTGCCGGCATCGGAACTCGCCGAAGCGAACGCGGTTTCGCGAGGCGCAGACTGGAAACCCACGTGGTTCGTGTTCGCCGAAAGTTCGCTTCTCGGAGACCCGTACTTCCTTGATTTGACCTCGCGCGACACGGAGGGCGACTGCCCAGTGCGCACCGCGATGTCCGGCCAAGACCGATGGCAACCGGTGCTTGCGGCCAGCAGTTTTGCTCAGTTTCTGCGCATCATCGGCGCCGGGTTGAAGCTCGCGAAGGGCTTCGGAAGCCGCCTCGCGGACGTGGACGACGAAGACACGTTTCGAGAGGCCATGGTGTCGCGTATTCGCGCCATCGACGGCGGCGCTCTCAAAGCCGGCCATTGGACCTGAGCGGCCTGCTCGCGCTTTTCAACCGCCTCGCGCGCGCGCTTTCGCGTTAAGCCCGCGCTCGGTGGATCTGCTCTACTTTCTGGCCTTCGCGGGCCTGCTCATCTTCGCCCACGAGCTCGGGCACTTCGTCGTGGCCAAGGCTCTCGGCGTTGCGGTGGCGCAGGTGTGCATCGGCTTTGGTCCGAAGCTGGCGCGCGTGCGTTTGGGCGAGACCGAGTACGCGGTAGCCCTCGTTCCCGCCGGAGGCTTCGTGACCTTCGTCGAGGAGGAACGCGACGGGCCCTTGCCGCCACGTCTGCGCGAGCGTGCGTTCGACAGGCAGCCCATCTGGAAACGCGCGCTCGTGGTCCTCGCAGGCCCGGCGATGAACCTTGCGATCCCCGTCTTGCTCTTTGCGGTCTTCTTCATGCGCGAAGATCGCTTTCACCCCGCGGAGGTCGGTCGCACGCCGTCAACGGGTCGGGCCTATGGGCTGCTGCGCCCTGGCGATAAAATTCGCTCGGTGAGCGGCTCGCCTGTGGCGCACTTTGCCGACGTGCAGGCCATCGTCGCGAAGCACCCGGAAGAGGTCGTTCGCGTGGGTGTTGAGCGCGAAGGCAAGAACCTCGAAATCGACGTGCGCGCCGCGAGTGTTCGCACGAGTTCGGACCCTCTCGACGAGCCCGTTGGCCGCCTGGGCATCTCGCCTCGTCCCCTTGCCTCCGTGGTCGGTGTCGCACGCGGTGACTCGCCAGCCGCACGCGCAGGACTGCGCACGTTTGACCGCATCGTCAGCGTCAGCGGCGTCCGCGTAGACCGCTTCGAAGAACTCGTGACGAGGCTCTCACAGAATCGCGGTGAGTCGGTGTCGATCGGCTACTTGCGAGGCACCACGGCGCAGCCAGGGCCAGAAGATTTGCTCACGGTGACGAGCCTCGAAGCGGGCCTTGCGCAGCTGACGCCAAGCGCGCGCAAAGCCGACTCGACCCCAGCTCAGAGCGCCGACGAACGGGCGCGTGACGTTCTCGAACGCTCGGGACTCGAACCCGCAGACTTGTATGTTGCATCCATTGTCGATGGGTCGAGCGAGTGGCAAGCGGGCCTTCGCACTGGCGATCGCATCACGCACGTGGACGGACTCGAGGTCGTCGACGCAGAGGGCGTTGAGGACGCCATCGGTCGCGCGCCCGGGAGCGAGCACACGATCCAATTCGTGCACCTGGGCGCGGAGCGTGAGGGAACGTTTTCCCTTCGCCAAGAGCGATGGACCGAAACCGATGGCGACGTGGTCGAGCGCTTCGTGCCGCGCATGACCTTGTGGCGCCCGGCGTCGACCCCGCATTGGGTGAAGAACGACGCGCGACTGCTTCACGGCCTGCGTCGCGGGTTTGCGGAAACGGTGCATGTGAGCGGCCTTCTCGTGCGTGGCCTCCATGGGCTCGTCCGCGGCGAACTTCCGCTCGAAAGCATCGGCGGCCCTGTGCTGCTTTACGAGATCGCGGGCGAAGCGGGCGCGCGCGGACTGGCGTTCTTTTGCTGGGCGCTCGCGGTTCTTTCGATCAACCTTGGCCTGCTCAATTTGCTGCCCGTGCCGATTCTCGACGGCGGCCAATTGGCGTTCTTGGCCCTCGAAAGCGTGCGGCGAAAGCCCTTCGCCTCGAGCGTCCGCGACGTGGCGTCGATCATCGGCGTCGTGCTTCTTCTCACCCTGACCGTTGTGTCCGTACGCAACGATCTTTCGCGACGCTGGGACGATGTGCTCCGCGATGCGCGACGAGGCTCTCCTTGAACAAGTTGCAAACTGCACCCGGTGCACGAACGCTCGCGGCCGACGTTCTTCGTCGCGTCGATCGAGACGATGCGTTTCTCGCTGCCGCTCTCCACGCCGAGCTCAAGAGCTGGCCCACGCTCGACGCGCGCGATGCCGGTCTCGCGACCACGCTCGCCTTTGGAACCTTGCGAACCCTCGGGTGGCTCGATGCACGCCTTGGTCGCTACGCGAAAAAGGGCGTCGACGCGTTTCCGCCGAAGGTGCGTTGGCACTTGCGCATTGCGACCTATCAGCTCGCGTTTCTCTCGCGCGTGCCTGCGTCGGCGGCCGTCAACGAGGCGGTTCGTGCGGCCAAACGCGAAGGCGGTGAACCCATCGCGCGCGCCGTGAATGCGATTCTTCGCCGCGTCGCCACCGACCTCGCCGCGAGCACCCACACCTTCGCCGACGCCGTTTGGGAAAGTCTGCCCGAGGGGTTTCAGCGGCGCATTTCCCGAGACCTTTGCAATGCCCTTCACTTCGACGACGACGCGCCGTGGACCGGGCTTCGTGTCGGAGCAACGGTCTCTCGTGAAGCGCTCGTCGAAGAACTCGGCATCGAACGACCCGCAGCCATGGCCAAGCTCGGAGCCGCCTCGCCACGGGCCGTCCTCGTGCGGCGCGCAGGCCTCATCGACGAACTCGCCTGCATCCAAGACGGACGCGCCATCGTCCAAGAAGAGGGTTCGCAACTCGTCGCGCTCGCGCTCGGAGCCAAGCCGGGCGAGCGAATTCTCGATGCATGCGCGGGGCGTGGACACAAGACGACGTTGCTCGCCGAAGCGGTCGGGCCAACCGGAATCGTTGACGCCGCAGACCTTCACGAGAAGAAGCTTCGCATCGCCGAACGAGAGGCCAGCGCCCTCGGCCTTGACCTTGGACGACTCGCCGCCGTCGACTGGACCGCAGGGATTGGGCCCTTCGAGAAGGGTTCCTACGACCGTGTTCTCGTGGACGCGCCCTGCAGCGGAAGCGGCACCTTCCTCAGGCGACCTGAAATTGCCCAGCGATTCACCGAGGCAAAGCTCGCCGAACTCGTCGCGGTCCAGCTCGCGATCGCCAAGCGCTGCGCGGAACTCGTGCGCCCAGGAGGCTTGCTTTTGGTTGCAACCTGCAGCTTGTTTCGAGAAGAGGGCATCGACCTCGCAGCCTCGCTCCAGTCGACCTTGGGCTTTGCGCCTGGCGAACTGGCGATCGTCGGCGGCAGCTCCGCGACGCTCTCGCCCCTCACGCATGGCACCGAAGGCTACGCGGTTGCGGCATTTAGGCGGCCCGCTTGACACGAAGTCGCGGCATCGCTTGTTGCGGCGGAGCGCAGGAAACGCCTATACGTGACGGCCTATCTCAGGAGTCGGAGCAGCACCCATGATCGTCGACGTCATCCTCCCCCAGCTCGGTGAGAGCGTGAGCGAAGGAACCATCACCAAGATCCTCGTGCGCGTGGGCGACATGGTGAAGAAGGATCAAGACCTCTTCGAGGTTGCGACCGACAAGGCGGACGCCCCCGTTCCGTCTCCTGCCACCGGACGCGTGATGGAAATCCACGCGGCACACGACCAGACGATCGCCGTCAAGACGGTCATCGCGCGCATCGACACCGACGCGAAGGGTGAGGCCCCGTCGGCCGCAGCCCCGGCTCCTGCTGCCACGGCCGAAGCCTCGATTCCAGAAGCGTCGAAGAGCGCCACGGGCGAACCGCTCGCGTCTCCGACCGTACGCAAGGCCGCGCTCGAGGCGGACGTGAGTCTCGAAGGCGTCAAAGGCACGGGAGACCACGGCCGCATCACGAAGGACGATGTGGCGCGCGCTGCAGGCAACCAGCACCCGATGTCGAACGTGCCGCCTGCGAATGCGGCATTCACGGCCCCGGCCCCGGTCAAAAGCTCACTGCCTTCGAGCGGTGCGGGCGAAGTGGCCAAGCTCGTGAATCAAGGTGGCGGCTTCGTTCCACCGATTCCTGGCGTGGGCTTCGGCTCGTTCAAGGTCGCGCCGTATCGACCGCAGCCCGGCGACAAGGTTGTACCTTACACGCGTCGTCGCCGCATCACGGCCGACCACATGACCTACTCGAAGCAGGTCTCGCCCCATGTCGTCACCGTCGCCGAGATCGATATGCACGCGGTGTCGAAGCTCCGCGAGGCGCACAAGGATCGCTACAAGAAGGAAGGCCTTTCGCTGACCATGCTCGCGTTCGTGGTTTCGGCCACCGCACGCGCGCTTCGCGAATTTCCTGATCTCAACGCACGCGTCCTCGACGACAGTTACGTGTGCTTCAAGGACGTGAACATCGGCGTCGCGGTCGACTCACCGGACGGCCTCGTGGTCCCCGTGGTTCGCCGTGCGGACGAACTTGGCGTTCGCGGCATCGTGCGCACCATCGACGAGCTCGCGAAGCGCGCCAAGAGCGGCAAGGTGACCATCGACGACCTCTCCGGCGCGACCTTCTCCGTGACGAACCCCGGCCTCAAGGGCAACCTCTTCGGCGGCGCCATCATCAGCCAGCCGAACGTCGGCATTCTGCGCATGGGCGAGACCAAGAAGCGCGTGGTCGTCATCGAAGGACCAAGCGGCGAAGACGTCATGGCCATCCACCCGGTCATGTTCATGGCGCTCAGCTACGACCACCGCATCGTTGACGGTGTCGCCGCAAACGGCTTCTTGTACCGCGTGAACGAACTGCTCACGAAGGGTGAGTTCGACGTGGGTTGAGCCGTCTGCCAAACCCAAGGCACGAAGGGGCTGGTCGCTTGACCGGCCCCTTTCATTTGGTCGCGCGCGCAACGTTGAAGCGACGAACGACGCGAACCTGTCAGCGCTTCTTCTTGTGCTTTCGCTTGGCGCGCGCGACCCAGTCCACGGTGCACGGGCGTTCGCTAGGCGCAGGACTCTCGGCGGCCTCGGCCGCCACGATCGCGCTAACCATGCGAAGCATCTCGTCGCGCGCAGGTCCGCGTACCGCGAGAGACTCCATGCTCGCACCGAGCTTCTCACCGATGGCCGAAGGCAACGCCCGTCGACGCACGAGCTCGCCGTGACTCTTGGCAAGGGATTCGCCATCGAAGTGATGGTCGACCACAAGCTCCGTCGCGACGCGCAGGGCTCCCACGCCGTCGAGTCGCCCGTCTGCGAGGAGCACGAAGGCGGCTTGCGCGTAGTTGTAAAAGGGCACGACACGAGACCCGAAGTCTGCAAATTCACTGGGCGGCGTCCTTGCCTCCAAGTGGATGAGGATTCGCTCAACGGCCGGGGCACGAAGCACGCTCTGCGCCGATGCGAGGATGGCGTCTCGCGTGTCCGGGTAGACCTCACCGGCCTGGCAGATCGCCACCACCACGTCCAAGTCGATGTCCCGCGAAACGATCGCCGCATACACCGTATAGACGAAGCCATCGACCTCGGCGTCGTCGCCAAAGAGCGTCTCGACCGGCAGCGGCCCGGTCTTATTTTGCTCGCTCGCGCGGGCTGCGAGGAGCGCCGAAAGCTTGTACCCGAGCTGGTCTTTCACCGCGCGAAAACGCAGCCGAAGGATGTTCTCGAGGTTGGGCTTGAGCACGAGGCTCTCCCACCGCACGCCGTCGATGCGAAGCTTCGCTTCGATGCGCGAACGCATTTGCTCAGGCGAGCCCGAGAGAATGTGCACGCACGACCCGGCACGACCGAGCTCACGCATCACCGTCGCCGCACCGGGATTCGTGCGCTTCTCGTCAGGGCGCTCGAACGCCGTGCGCACGAGGTCCTTCAGAGTGTCGAACTCCGTGCGCAGGTAGGTCTTGTCGAGGTCCCAGCGGGCGATATGGCGCACGGTCATGACGCCTTAACCCGGTGCTCGCAGGCTCACCATCGCCGTGTGAAGGGGCGTCGTCATGCGTAGCGGTTGACCGTCTCCGCGAGAGGCGCGAAGGCCTTCTCGAACGCGGCGACAACGTGCTTGCCCTTGCCGAGCGGCCCCGCGTTGATGCCGGCCTCGATGGCATTGGCCAAGTGCGACCCGACCACGGCCACGCGCGCGCCCGCGTCGTACACGGAGGCGACGTGTTCCGCGCTCGAGAGACCAAAGCCCACGCACACGGGCACCTCGATGCGATCCGCCGTGCGCTTCACGAGCTCGCCAATGGCGTCTGAACCGCCCGTTCGCGCACCGGTCACGCCCTGAAACGCCACGAGGTAAAGGTACGCGTCGATGGTCGATGCCAAACGCTTCAACCGCTTCGCATCCGTGAGCGGCCCGGCGAGCTCCGCATGACCGAGGCCGAGACGCTTGCATACCTCACGCAATTGCTCCCCCTCTTCAAAGAGGATGTCCGGGACGAGCAACGAACTGGCGCCAACGTCGAGCGCGTCTTGCACGAAGGCCTCGAAGCCGCGCGCGTGAACGAGGTTTCCGTAAACGAGGAGGTTCATCGGAAGAGCGGGAAATGCCTCATGAATCCGCTTCATCACGCCGAGTGCCACAGGCGTCGTCGCCTTTGCGGCAATGGCTCGAAGATTCGCCCGCTGGATGGCAGGACCGTCCGCGGAAGGGTCGCCATACGCGATGCCCACTTCGAGCATGGTCGCGCCGAGCTCGATGGCCTTCTTGGCGAGCTCAAAGCTGATGTCCGGCGTGGGGTCGCCGAGGACGAGGAACGGACTCAGGTGGTGCTTCTTGGCCGCAAAGGCGGCGTCGAGATTGGCTCGGCTCACGACTCGGTTCCTTTCGCCTGCGCAGCACCGCCAATGCGATGCCCATAAAGCTTGCGGTACGTGTCGAGGTCTTTGTCGCCGCGTCCCGAGCAATTGATGAGGATGCGTGTGCCGGGCTCGTAGTCACCCAGCGCGACAGCCTTCATCGCATACGCGAGGGCGTGCGCCGACTCGAACGCGGGAATGATTCCCTCCGTGCGCGCAAGGGTCTCGAAAGCCTCGATCGCCTCGTCGTCGGTGACCGAAACGTAGCGCGCACGACCGATGTCGCGCAGGTGCGCATGCTCGGGTCCGACGCCTGGATAATCGAGGCCTGCAGCCACGCTATGCGGTTCGAGAATCTGCCCGAATTCGTCCTGCAAAACGCTTGTACGTGCACCATGCAAGAGTCCCGGCGTTCCCTTCTGCAGGGTCGCGCCGTGCTCACCGGATTCAAGGCCGCGCCCGCCCGGTTCGACCCCGACGAGGTCGACGTCATGATCCTTGAGGAATGCACGGAAGATGCCGATGGCATTGGACCCGCCGCCGACGCACGCCACGACGGCGCGAGGAAGTCCGCCTACGCGATCGGCCCATTGCTGCTTGGCCTCTTTGCCAATGACCCGATGAAAATCACGCACGAGCCGCGGAAACGGATCGGGCCCGCACACGGTGCCGAGCAGGTAATGCGTGTTTCCAAGGTTCGCCGTCCAGTCGCGCAGCGCCTCGTTGATGGCGTCCTTGAGCGTCTGCGAGCCCGTCGTGACCGGGATGACCGTCGCGCCACAAAGCTGCATGCGCTTCACGTTCGGTGCCTGGCGCTCCACGTCACGAGCGCCCATGTAGACGACCGTTTCAAACCCGAGCCGCGCGCCAACCATGGCCGTCGCAACGCCATGCTGCCCCGCGCCGGTCTCGGCGATGATGCGCGTCTTGCCCATGCGCTTGGCGAGAATTCCCTGCCCAACAACGTTGTTTGTCTTGTGCGCGCCGCCATGAAGCAAGTCTTCTCGCTTCAAGTAAACTTGCATATTGCATCGTTTCGAAAAGTTCGCCGCGTACGTGAGCGCGGTCGGCCGGCCAGCCCATTCGCGCAAGGTCTCGCGGAACTCGCGCTTGAACGACGAGCTTCGGACGATGGTCTTGCGCGCCTCTTCGAGTTCGTCGAGCGCGGGGACCAAGAGCTCGGAGACATAGCGGCCGCCGTAGGCACCGAAGGCACCTTTGCGCGGCATGAGGGAAGACTCGTGGCTCATCGGGACTCCTGGATATTGACTGGGGAAGCGCTACGCCGAAGACCGGCAATGGCAGAAATGAGCGCGGCTGGATCGGCGGCACGCATGAGGGCCGTGCCTACGAGCGCGGCTCGGGCATAGGGTGCGACCGACGCCAGGTCGAGGGGGCCTTCGTAGCCCGACTCGGCAACCGCGATGCGATGCGCGGGCACGAGCGGCAAAAGTCGTTCGCTCGTCTGCTTGTCGATGATGAGCGTGTCGAGGTCGCGGTTGTTCACGCCAATGAGCGCGTCGTCGATGACGAGAGCGCGGCGAATCTCGTCTGCGTTGTGGCATTCGACGAGGACCGCGAGGTCGAGGTCGCTCGCGGCATCTGCGAGAATTTTCAGCCGCTCATCGCTCAGGCACCGAACGATGAGAAGCGCCGCAGAGGCTCCGCGACGTGCGCCCTCTGCCAAGTGACGCTCGTCGACGACGAAGTCTTTCATGAGGGTTGGCGTGCGCACCGCCTTCGACACGCGTTCAAGGTTTTCGAAGCTTCCGCCGAAGCGCGAGGGCTCGGTGAGAACGCTGATGGCGGCCGCGCCTGCCGCCTCGTAATGGGCCGCTTGCGCTTCGGGTGAAACGTTCTCGTTGATGACGCCGAGGCTTGGGCTTTGCGCTTTGAACTCCGCGATCACGTGCATGCGCGATGCATCGGCAAATGCCTGGAGAAAACGCTCGCGTCGGCCCTCAGACGGTCGCGGCGAGAACGCCGGCAACAGCGCCGAACGCCGCTCTGCCTCACGCACGAGTTCATCGAGTACGCGCGCCATCAAGATGCCTCCGATCGAAGGGTTCGCGAGAGCGCTGCATAGGCCTCGAGGGTGGCGGTCGCCTTGCCCGAATCGATGACCTGCGCCGCGATGGACACGCCCTCACGAAGCGACGAAGCGAGCCCTGAAACCAGGAGCGCACACGCCGCGTTCGCGAGCACCACGTCACGCCTTGGCCCCGGCGCGCCACCAAGGACGGAGCGTAGAATCTGAGCGTTTTCGCTCGCGTCACCGCCACGGAGATCGTCAATCGAAACGGCCGAAAGACCGAAGTCGGCGGCAGAAAGCGTGAACGACTCGATCGAGCCCGCTCGCACACGATGGCCGCGCGTCACGCCATGCAAACCGACTTCGTCAAGGCCGTCGCAGTGAACAACCATCGCGTCGTCCGTTCCGAGATCGAGCAGCGCACGGGCCATCACCTCGGTGGCCGCGCCGTCAAAAGTTCCGAGCAACTGACGTCGTGCGCCCGCGGGGTTCGCGAGCGGTCCGAGCAGGTTGAAGAGCGTGCGAATGCCGAGCGCGCGACGAACCGGCGCTACATTTTTCATGGATGGATGCAGCGTTTGAGCGAACAAAAACGCAAACCCCGTCGCGTCGAGAGCCTTGCCCGCGTTCTCCGCCGAAAGGTCGATGGCGCATCCGAGGGCCTCGAGCACATCGGCGCTGCCGCTCTTGGACGTGATGCTGCGGTTGCCATGTTTCGCAACGCTCGCGCCCGCTCCGGCCATGACGAACGCAACGGTGGTGGACACGTTGAAGGTGCCACTCTTGTCGCCGCCGGTGCCGCACGTGTCGACGAGCGGCGTTCGCGAGGTGCTCACGGGACGGCGATGCTTGCGCATGGACCGTGCCGTAGCCGCGAGGATTTCCGCACGCATTTCATGGCGTCTCAACGCAACGAGCACTGCCGCAACCACAGGCTCCGACGCTTCGCCGCGGAAGATGGCGTCGAAGAGCGTCTCGACGCGTTCGGGCGCGATGGGCTCGTCGGCCAAGAGCTCCTCAAGAAAAGGTGCAAAGCTCATCGATCGCATCCTTCGGGGTTATGCGCGACAGCCTCGGCGACGAAGTTCGCAATCAGCGCGGACCCGTGGGGCGTGAGCACGGACTCGGGATGAAATTGGAAACCGACGCGAAGCTTCGTCGTGTGACGCATGGCCATGCACACGGCTTTTCCCTGGTGTTCGAGCGACGCTATCGATCGAAAAACGTCGGGGAGCACCGTCACCGCGAGCGAGTGGTAGCGCGCGACCGGCAAGAGACGCGGGAGGCCTCGAAAGAGCGGGTCGTCGACGCAGGTCACCTGTTCGGCTTTACCGTGCACGGGCTCCGGAGCGCGACCCACCACGCCGCCATACGCCACACCGAGCGCCTGGTGCCCGAGGCACACACCGAGGACGGGAACGTTGGGCTCACCGCGAAGCCACGGCACCATGATTCCCGCGTCGGCCGGATGCCCGGGGCCCGGCGAAAGAAGCACCGCGTGGGGCAGAAGTTCGCGCACACGCGCATGCATCGCTTCAAGAGGCGCGTCACCGCGAATCGTCGTGACGGTCGCACCTCGACGTTCGAGTTCGTCGACGAGGTTGAACGTGAAGCTGTCGCGGTTGTCGACCATGAGGATACGTGCAGACATCACATATCTC
>CAIQDA010000141.1 GCA_903870415.1 uncultured delta proteobacterium | reverse complement strand
CCACCGCTGGCGAATCGTCGCAACCGGCGTGACTCACGGCGGCGGGTGTCGCCTCGGGGATCGCGGGAACTTTCGGAGACGCACAAGCAAGAACCGCGAACAAGGGCAGGGGAAGGAGACAGCGCATGCGCGCTACAATTGCCCGAAGCGAGGCTCGTTGCAACCGGCCTCATGGTCCATGCGTCGACGAACGCTTGACCCTGCGCGACGGGTGGGCGACCGTCGGGGCATGCCGTCTCGAGAGCGCTTTCTCTTCGTCTGCACCAACCGCAGACCCGACGATCACGCGAAGGGTTCGTGCGCCGCGCGCGGTTCCGAAGAACTCGTCAAAGAGCTGAAGTCCGAGCTTGTGCGACGCAAGCTTGCCGATCGTTTTCGCGCGTGCGGAACCACGTGCCTTGATGCGTGCGAACACGGTGCCGCGGTGATTCTTGAGCCGGACCACCTGATTTTCGCCGGGGTTACGATTGCCGACGTGCCCGCGATCGTCGACTCGCTCGCCTCGGGAGAGCTGGCGCCCGTGCGACACTTGGTGCCATCCGCGTGACATCTCCGGCGCTTTGTTGGAGCGAGACCTTGGAAGGCCTCGCGTGGACCCTCGAGAATCCAGAAGAAACGCGTGCACTCTACATCAGTATCGACGCCTCGCTCACGATCGATTCGTTGCGATCGCCGACGGGGCCAGTGGTCGTCCCGATCACGGGAAGCGTGCATGCTTCAGGCATTGCGGAAGGCGCGTCGCTGGTGGGTCGCCTCGTCGCGCGTCCACCCGGGCGCCTCGTTTACGACGGGGTGTTCGCGTCAAGCACCCGTCCGAGTTGCCGCTTGGCGGGCGAAAAGCATCTCTTTTGGCTTGCGCCGGGGGCCACGCTCACGGAGCTTCAAGTTTCTTTCTACGACGACGCCAATCGGGAATTCGCCCGAGGTCTCGTGCGCTCTACTTTTGCGACCGACCCGCGTCACTTGCTACGCACGTTGCGTCTCACCGACGTACCGGGGCTTTCTCTCCTTCGGTCCCTGTTGCGTCAATAAGCGTTCCTTCGCGCGGAAGACTGTTTCCGAGCGCGGATGGATGCTCAACTGCGTTGGCCGCCTTCTTGGCGGGTAAACCTCATGGGTCTTGATCAGGCGCTCCGTTCGAATTTTTGGGTCATCGTCCTCTCGATGTTGGGCGGTGCGGCGTACTTTGGCGCGCAAGGCGTCGGGCACCTCGCGGCTGCCGGCATGCTTGTGGACGCTGAGATGCTCGCAATGCCCGCGACCAGCGATAAGCCGGCAGCGCCAGCGTCGCTTTCGTCCACACGAAACCTCTCGGCGCTACCGATTCTCGACCGCAATCCATTCGACTCGGTCACCGGTTCGCTGAATGCGCGACCGCAAGAGTCGTCGGAGAGTTCGGGGCCGAGGCAGCCCGTGAGCCCCGTCGACGCGCCGGACTGCGAGGGGATGAAGGTGCTCATCATCACGTCGTCCACGGATCCGAACTGGAGCTTCGCCGCCATTCAGCTTGGTGCCGAACCGAAACCGCACGTGGTCAGTCGAGGGTTGGCGCTCGCGGGCAAGACGGTGGCGTATGTCGGCCTCAATACGGTCTGGTTCGAGCAGGGCGATTCTCTCTGCAAAGTGCAGATGTTCAAGCCTCCGAGCAATGGCGTCGCGCCACCGCCACCCGCTCAAGCGCAGCAAGCCGCACCCCCGCCCCCCGCGGGAGGGCCCGGGTCCGTTCCGCCAGAGATCGCCAAGGGAATTCAGCGCATCAGCGCGAACGAATTCAACTTGGACCGCGGCGTTATCGACAAGGTTCTTGAGAACCAAGCCGAACTCATGCGCAATGCACGCATCGTTCCCGAACAAGAAAACGGAAAGACCGTCGGCATCCGCATGTTCGGCATCCGTCCCGATACGCTCCTTGGCGTTCTCGGTTTCGAAAACGGCGACCGCATCCAGTCGCTCAACGGCTTTGAACTCGCGAACCCTGAAAAAGCGCTTGAAGCTTATGCACGCGTTCGGACCGCCGACCACCTGACCATCGCCATCACCCGACGCGGTAGCGCGATGAACGTCGACTACAATATCAAATGATGCATTCTGCAACCATCACTCTCAATCGGCCCATCCTCCTCAAAGGAGCGCCGCGACCATGAACGAGGGCAATCTCTTCAAGGACGCGGCTCAGGCCGTTCTCGTGATGACCGCAGCAGCCCTCGTATTTCTTGGGGGCCTTGGATTTCTCGGTTTCTTCTTCACCGATAAAGCTTTTCATGGGGAGAGCGACGCTCTCTCCGCTGCTTCCGCGCCCTCCAAAGAGGGCAAAGCGACGGCCAAGAAGCCGCCCCGCGAAGCCAAGCCGAACTGACGAGACGATCGCATGCGTACCAAGCTCGCCCCGACCCTTGCACTCCTCTTTGTGGCCTCGCTCGCCGATGCCCAACGGCTTTCGGTGCGTCCGAACGTTGGCCGTGCGATCGATGCGCTCCAAAAAGCCGATGGCGCCTCCCCGCCGGCCCCGGGAGCCCCCATGGCCACGGCCCGCGCCCAAGCGGACACGTCCGGGCTTGCGCAGTTCGAAAGCGTGGTTGAATTCCAGCCGCGAAGCCCAAACTACAAAGTGAGCTTCTCCCTCGAAGACGCGGACCTTGGTGAGCTTGTGCGCGTCATCGGTCAGCTCACGGGCAAGCGGTTCATCTTCGGCGGCAAGGTGCGCAACATCAAAACTTCGGTGCTGTGTCCTGAAAAGGTCACGGTCGCCGAGGCGTATCAGGCGTTCCTTTCGATCCTCGAAACGAACGGCCTCACGATCGTTCCGCAGGGCCGTTTTTTCAAGATCATCGACTCGGCGGGCGTCGGCACGCAGCTCACGCCGATTTACCGCATGGGCGAGAACGTTCCGACCGAGGATCGTTTCGTCACGCGCTTGCACCGCCTTTCGAACGTCGGCGCGGATGAAGTTGCGAACGTCCTCGGCCACTTCAAGTCGAAGGACGCGGACATCACCGTTCACGGTCCGGGCAATTTGCTGATCCTCACGGACACGGGCGCGAACATTCGCCGCATGATGCAAATCGTCGAGGAAATCGACGTGGGCGGCGCCGGCGATCAAATTTGGATCGAGCCCGTTCACTACGGCACCGCAGCCGACTTGGCGCAGCGGATCACCGAGCTCTTCGACCTCAAGGCTTCGGCCGGTGCGCCGGCTCCCGGAAAGGCTGCGGGCGGCCCTTCGTCCGACGTGCACGTGAGCAAAGTTGTCGCCGACGATCGCTCGAACTCCCTCGTGATCGTGGCCACCGAGCGCGCGTACTTGCGCATTCTCGAATTCCTGAAGCGCGTTGACCTTCCGCCGAGCGGCGAGGGCGAGATCCACGTGGTTCCGCTTCAGCACGCGGACGCGATGGAAATCGTGAAGACGCTCCAAGACGTCATCCAAGGCGCCGGTGGCGCGGCCGGTGCTCCTCCGGGCCAAAAGGGTGGCGGTCAGGCCGCTGTCTTCGAGGGAAGCATCAAAGTTTCCGCCGACAAGGCGACGAACTCCCTCGTCATCACCTCGTCGCCGCGCGACTACGGAAACATCCGTGCGGTCCTCGACAAGCTCGATCGCGCGCGCCGCCAAGTCTTCATCGAACTCGTCGTGATGGACTTGACGCTGAGTCGCAAAGACACGGTCGGTGTGAAATACCACGCGGGCGACACGGTCGCGATGTCCCAAGGCGACGGCATTGCTCTCGGCGGTTTCGACATCGGCAAGAGTCTCTCGCTCGACCCGAACAGCCTTCAGGGCCTCGCCCTCGGCATTCGCGGGCCTGACATTCCAGGCAGCGCCAACCGCCTGCTTCCGGGCGTGAGCATTCCGGCTTTCGGCGTCGCCCTCAACGCGATCGCTCAGACGACGGACGCCGACATTCTTTCGACGCCGCACATTCTCGCGACGGACAATATCCCCGCGGAAATCAACGTCGGTTCCAACATCCCGCTGCAGCAGAACATCATCCCAAGCTTCGGTGGCTTCGGCGCGACCGGCGCTGCGGGCGCTGCGGGTGCCAGTGCGATGGGCGGCCTCGGCGCGCTTGGCATGGGCGGCATGGGCATGGGCGGCATGGGCGGCGGTGGCCTTCGCCAAGACGTCGGCACGAAGATCAAGATCGTTCCTCACCTCAACGAGTCGAACGAGGTGCGTCTCGAACTCACCGAAGAGATCAGCGACGTCGCAGGCGAAGCCGTCGGCAACGCGGGACAAGTTCCGCTCTCGAAGCGCACGGCCAACACGACCCTCGTCGTCAAAGACCAGCAGACGGTTGTCATCGGCGGTCTCATGCGAAATCGCGTGAGCCGAAGCGAGTCGAAGGTTCCGCTTCTCGGCGACCTCCCGGTCCTCGGCGGACTCTTTCGCACCTCGACGAAGGGCATCGAAAAGACGAACCTCGTGCTCGTCCTCACGCCGTACGTCATTCGCGAGCAGAGCGATCTGCGCGCGATCTTTGAGCGCAAGATGCACGAGCGTCAGGAGTTCCTCGACCGCTTCTTCGTCTTTTCGCCCGACAGCCAGTACGACCCGCCGCGCGATTACTCACGCACGAACGGCCTCGTCGAAGACATGCGCCAGCACGACCGCGAACTCGATCAGAAGGCGAAGCTCGACGAGCTCTTGAAGCCAAAAGAGATCAAGGTCCACGCGCCCGGCACGCCGCTTGAGCCCGTCGGAGCCACGGGACGCCCACAGGCAGGTTCGACCAATTCGGCCGCTCCTGGTGCCGCTCCAGCTGGCCCGGCGAACGCGGGCATGCCCCCGGTGCGCATGCCGCGCGTCGACATGGGCCCCGCCATGCGAGGCATTCGCGACGCTCAGCAAAACGCTCCCCAGCAGTGAGGTTTCCATGAGCGAGGCACTTTTTCTCGCGAACATCCTGGTGGCACGCGGCGTTCTCGATGAGGCGCGGAAAGACGCGCTTGTCGACGCCAACGTCGGGTCCGGCGGCGACTTCCTCGAGACGCTCGTCACGAACCAAGTCGTCGACGAAGTGGCGACGGCGAAGGCCATTGCCGCGGAAGCGGGTCTTGATCACATCGAGACCATCGACCACGCGGGCATCACCACTGAGCTTGCGACGCAAGTTCCGATCTCTTTCGCGAAGCAGCACCATCTGCTCCCGGCAAAAGAGGACGACCGCTCGGTCTACGTGCTTTGCGCCGACCCGTTCAACACGACGGCCATCGATGAAGTGCGCATGGTCTACGGCAAGCCGATCGAACTCATCGTCGCGGGAGCCGAGCGCATCACGGACGCCATCAACCGCGTGTACGAGCGCGACGCGAAGGGTGGCGAACTCGACGGCGGCAAGAAGGAAGAAGCGGAAGAAGAACTCTCCGACGACATTCTTGACTCGGACGACGAAGCCCCGGTGATTCGCTGGGTGAACTCGCTCTTTCTGCAGGCGATGAAGGAGCGCGCAAGCGACATCCACATCGAGCCTGAAGAGCGTGAAGTCATCGTTCGCTACCGCATCGACGGCGAGCTTTACGTCGTTCGTCGTGCGCCGCGCGCGTTCATGAGCGCCATTGTCTCGCGCTTGAAGATCGAGAGCTCGCTCAACATCGCCGAGAAGCGCCTCCCGCAAGACGGTCGCATCACGAAGAAGATCGCGGGCAAAGGGTTCGACATTCGTGTCTCGACCATGCCCACGAGCCGCGGTTACGAGCGCATCGTCATGCGCTTGCTCAACAAGTCCTCGGTGCTCCTCGACCTGCCGGACTTGGGTTTCAGCCCGCGCGATTACCACACGATGGACGGCCTGATTCACCGTCCCGACGGCATCATGCTCGTCACCGGACCCACGGGTTCCGGCAAGACGACGACGCTGTACGCGTGCATCAACCGCATCAACAAGCCGAACGTGAACATCCTCACGGCGGAAGATCCGGTCGAGTACGAGCTCGCGGGCATTCATCAAGTTCATGTGCAGGCGAAGATCGGCCTCACGTTCGCGAGCGCGCTACGAGCGTTTCTTCGCCAAGACCCCGACGTGGTCATGGTCGGTG
>CAIQDA010000140.1 GCA_903870415.1 uncultured delta proteobacterium | reverse complement strand
TCGTCGCGCTGCGCCGCACACACAGCAGCGAGGCAAGGTTGGCACGCGCGAAATTTTGTCCAATCGAGAGAAGGAAATTGGCTGCGAGCACAATCGCCAACTCAACCGTTTCGTCTGCTTGCGAAGTCTTCAACTTCAGCGCGAACACAGTACCCACGAGCATCGGGATGGCGCCGGCCAAGGCCGTGAATAGCTGCAACCTAGCCCAGGCGGCCACCTCTCGCGCCACCGGGGCGTTTGGGATCGTCCGAATCTGCGCGGTGTGGCGAGCTGAAGCGGACGAGATGCCGCCGTCGGCAAACGCCTCGAAGACCGCCATCATGGACGCAACGACGGTCACGCGACCGTACTCGACTGGGCCGACAGCTCTGAGCAGCAGCGGAAAAGAAACCATCGAGAGCACGACTGAAACGATCTTCGGCGCAGCGCTGAAGCCGATGACTCGCTGCAAATACGTGCTTTCCCTCTTTGACATCGTCTAATCGCGAGTTCCGTGCTCGAAGTGCTGTTCAACGTTTCGCTCGGAGCGCTCGATCGAGGCGATCGGATCCAGTCAGTCTCTGGTCGGCGCCGCGTACGGAGCCAAGCGTCGGTGATTGAGGATTCGAAACGATAGCGTCTGGGCGTAACCGAGGCGCAGCGCTCGCTGAAGCACGAAATCACAACGCGCGGCCCACCAGCGCAATTCGTCGCGTTTCGCCAAACCGTAGCGAGTACGGGCTCGCTCTTCCTCTGCGACCGCGTGTGCGAGCCATGAGTGCGTTCGGCCCTTTTGCTCGGTATGCATTCTGTACTGAGCTTGCACGTTCGGGATGCGGACGAATCGCACGTTCGCTCCTACGAGCCGCAGCCAAAGATCTCGATCCATTCCGTACTTGAGCGAAGTGTCGAGCTTTCCTGCGCGGCAATACGCGTCGCGGCCGAAAAAGGTGCCGGGCTGACAAACTACGGGTCCGAGAGCACGTGAGATGAGGGAGGAGAATGGCGGAGCGTCATAACGCTCTTGGACAATGCCGTCTTCGTCGATGACCTCATAGCCGCCTACGAAGATGCGATGCGGCGAGTGCTGTCTCGCCGCAGTCGCGACTCGCTCGAGGGCACCTGGGCTGAGCACGTCGTCGGAGTTCAGCCATCCGATCACCTCACCGGTCGCCCGCTCGAAGCCATCGCGAATCGCACATGACTGCCCTCCGTCCGGTTGGCTCGTCCAAAACGTTATGTGGCCAGCGAAAGCGCGAATGACGTCGACTGAGTCGTCGGTTGACCCGCCGTCGAGGACGATGAGCTCCGTGTCGGGATAGCCATTGTTGACAATTGACGACAGCGTTGCGCTCAGGAATCGCGCCTGATTGAAGGAAGGAACTACCACCGAGATTCGCATTGCGGGTGCCGATCTCCCTCAGCGGAGGCGATCCGTCAAGTCGCTTCTGCCGAAGTCGAGGATCGTGCATGAGGGGGAGTCGCGGCGAGTCCCGGACAACGCAGCTCTCGCGTCGACGTGAGAGCGTGAGCTTTCGCGGGCTTCCGATCGTCG
>CAIQDA010000139.1 GCA_903870415.1 uncultured delta proteobacterium | reverse complement strand
TTCGCGCAGAAGTACATGGGCACGCTCGAGGCCGTGAACAGGTTCATGCGCAGTTGGCTCGTGTGGTGGACGCCGGAGGGCACGTCGCTGACGCTCCCGGTTTTTCCAGGTGGGGCGCTCATTGGCTTGCTACTGGGGCTGAACCTCATTGCAGCCACGATGAAGCGCCTCGATTTCACGAAACGCCTCGCCGCGCTCTGGCTTGTTCATGCAGGCCTCGTCCTCCTCTTTCTAGGAGAATTCCTGACGGGCGCCTTCCAAGAGGACTCCCGGATGGTGATCGAGCAGGGAGGCAGTTCGAATTACATCGAGAGCTCACACGAAGTCGAGCTCGCGGTCATCGACACGAGCGACGCCGCGAGGGATGATGTGCACACGATTCCTGGTGGAAAGCTGTCGACGAACGCGCTCATTGATCTCGCGGGCACTCCGCTCACCATCAAGGTTCATCGGTACGTGACAAGTGCTACGCTTGGAAACCGCGAGAGCGCCGATCCGCCCTCGATGGCCACCGCCGGCATTGGTCCGATGATCGCCGTTCACGAAGGACGCCCCGGAAAAGACAGCGACACCGATTCGGCTGCCGCCTTCGTTGAGCCTTTTTCAGGCGGCAAAAGTTACGGAATCTGGCTCCTTTCGCCATCGCTTGGTGCGCCGCAGCAGTTCATGCACAACGGGCGCTCCTATTCGCTCGCGCTGAGGCCGGTCCGTGACTATCTGCCTTACACGATTACCCTGAAGAAATTCCGGCACGACCTTTACCCAGGCACGGACATTCCGGTGAACTTCTCGAGTCTTGTGCATATTTCGAACCCAGCGCATCACGAAGAGCGCGACCTGCTCATCTCCATGAACCAGCCTCTCCGTTACGAGGGGCGCGCGTTTTACCAAGCGAGCTTCGGCAAGGGCGATACGGTTTCCATTCTTCAAGTGGTGCGCAATCCAGGCTGGCTGATTCCGTATATCTCGTGCGTCCTCGTGTCTCTGGGACTTCTCGTCCACTTCGGGCGAAAGCTCTCGGGCAATCGCCCCGCCACCAAAGAAGCGTTGTCATGAAGCACACGGCCGCCATTGCTTGGCTTTGCGGGGTCGTTGCGCTCCTCGTCGCCATTTTCGCTCCGCTCGCGGTTTCGCCAGTCCGCGGCTTTGACGCCCACGGGTTTGCCGTTCTCCCGGTTCTTGAGGGCGGCCGCATCAAGCCCCTCGATTCCGTGGCGCGCAATTCGCTTCTCATGCTGCGCAGCAAGCAAAGCGCGCGCATCGACGAGCGCAGCGTGGGCCCAGACGAGTGGATCCTGGACGTGCTTTTTCGGCCTGCGGAGGCTGATAAAATGCAGTCTTTCGTCATCGACGACCCGGAGGTTCTCGGAATCCTCGGCCTCGAGCAGACGGCCGACCGTTATTACAGCTTTGACACGCTCGCGCGGCACGTGGACGAGCTCGAAAAGCAATTTCAGCTCGCGTCGAGCGTCGAGCCAACGCAGCGCAACCGTTTTCAGTCGGCCGTGCTCAACCTTTACGAGCGCGTGATCGTGTACCATCGCCTCCGGAACAGCGTGGAGGCCCTTGGCTCTTTGGGCCTGGCCGCGGAACTCGCCAAGGTTCACCCCATTCCCGGCATCGACACCTCGACCCTCGAGAGTCACGCGGCCGAGCTCGCGCAAATGGCGTATTTCCGGCCTCTTCCACCCGTTGCCGGCGAGGCCCCGGACCTTTGGCACAACGTCGGAGAGGCCCTCACGAGCGGCGCCTCGCACCCGGGATTGCGCCCCCTCGCGCTTCTCGCCCTCGCTTACCGCGAGGGAACGCCCGAAGAGTTTCAGTCGGCCCTCACGGCTTACCGCTCGGCGATTGTCGAGCTCGATCCCGGGGCCGTTGCCCACGCGCAGCGCGAAGAGATCTTCAACCGCATCCAGCCATTTTTCGGCGGCATGTGGATGTACGTCCTCGCCTGCCTCCTCGTCTTCGTTTCGTGGATTTGGAAACCCGAACTTCTTCGCGCGGTGGCCTTCGCCGTCCTCGTGGCGGGCGCGATCGTCCACACGGGCGGGCTCTTTAGCCGCATCGTGCTCCAAGGCCGCCCGCCGGTGACGAACCTCTACTCGTCCGCGGTCTTCGTGGGCTGGGGCGCCGTGCTTCTCGGCATCGCACTCGAGCGCACGCACAAGCGGGGCTTTGGAACCGCGGTGTCGTCAATCATAGGCTTCGCCTCGCTCCTCATCGCCCATCACCTCGCGTCGTCCGGCGACACGATGGAGATGATGCGCGCCGTGCTCGACTCCAACTTCTGGCTCGCAACCCACGTGGTGACGATCACGATTGGCTACAGCGCGACCTTTCTCGCCGGAGCCATCGCGATTGGTTACGCGATTCGCAAGCATATCGGCTCACCGCTCGAACCGTCCGCCGCGCGCGACTTGTTGTCGATGGTCTACGCCGTCGTCTCGTTTGGTTTGCTCTTCAGCTTCGTGGGCACCGTGCTTGGCGGAATCTGGGCGGACCAAAGCTGGGGCCGGTTCTGGGGCTGGGACCCCAAGGAAAACGGTGCGCTGCTCATCGTTCTCTGGAACTCCATTCTCCTTCACGCACGGCGCTTCGGCTTCGCCCGGGAGCGCAGCATCATGGCGATGGCGATCTTCGGCAACATCATCACGAGCTTCTCCTGGTTCGGTGTGAACATGCTCGGCGTCGGCCTGCACTCGTACGGCTTCATGGACAGCGCGTTTCAAGCCCTTGCAGGCTTCATGGCGAGCCAGGTCTTTTTCATTGCACTCTGCATGCTACCGCGTCGCGCCAAAGCAGCAGCGCATGCCGTTGCGAAGGCCGCATGAGTCCTCAACGCTTAGCGCGGGCTATTTGGCGTCTTTGCAGCACCTGAATCCCGTCGAGTAATCGTGATACCGAAAATGGTGGGCACTCGTACGGTAACGACACCCTTCGCCATTGATACGCGTATCGAGGTAATAACCGCCTCGAAACGTGCCTTCGGGATCGCTCGTCCACTCGTGAAGATTCCCGACGAGGTCGAACACGCCGTTGCCCGAGGTGCACCGCGGGTGCGTGCCCGTGCGCGCGAGCGTTCCCCGCACTTGGTTCAGGCGCGGGTCGTCCATTGCCGCGGGCTCGTACCGCTTAGGGCCTAGGCTCGCAAAGAGCACGTCGAGAGGGCTCGTGCGCCCGGTGTCGTTGCATGCCCCGGCCACGTGGTCATCGCCGTAGGGCCAAATGGTTTTCTTCGCGCCCATGCACGCGGTCTCGAATTCGCTCTCTTCGCAGAGGCGCTTGCCCGCGCTCTTGCATGCGGCTTCAGCTTGGGCGCCCGAAATATGAGCCTGCGGAACTGATTTCGCGCGGGAAACCGCACGCACCGAGAGGCCCTCGACGTTTGAGTAGGGCGAGTGGCCGCGGGTCTTTTTGCCAACGACCTCGACGACGTAGTCCTCCCAGCGGTCAATGCAGAATGCACCTATATGCGACATCTCGACCGGGCACGCCACGTGCTTCGCAGACGCCTCGGGAACCATAGGCGCGGGGGACCATGCCGCGGCTAGCGCGAGCAACGCTGCAAGACTGGCGAGGACCGGCGCCGGGCGCATGGCCTTCAGCTTACTTTGAACGGCGGCAAACTGGGAATGCGACCGCTTGAGGGAATGCTGGCGGCACGAAGAATCGAGGTGGACGCGGGAGGCGGGACGGACCCGCGCGAGGGCGCGTAGGTTTCCCTCGGAGAAGGCCTGGCGGCTGCGGCCAAGGTCGTGCGGTTGCGGCCGCTGCGCTTGGACTCGTAGAGCGCTTCGTCCGCCGCCTTGAAGAGCGACTCCCAGGATCCGTCGCCCTGCGGCCACGCGGCAACGCCGATGGAGCACGTGACCGAAAAGTTCCCGAGCGACGAGTGAAAGACCGTGGTCGCAAGCGACTCTCGCACGCGCTCGGCCAAGAGGTGAGCGCCTTGCGTGTCGGTGTGATCGCAGAGCACGACGAACTCTTCACCGCCAAAACGCGAAACGACGTCCGTCGCGCGCTTGGTCTCCTTGAGAATGCGTCCAAGGCCCTTGATGACCTCGTCGCCCACGTCGTGTCCGTAGGTGTCGTTCACCTTTTTGAAGAAGTCGATG
>CAIQDA010000138.1 GCA_903870415.1 uncultured delta proteobacterium | reverse complement strand
CTACCAAGCGTTCGCCGATGCGGGCACGAAGAACATTTCGACCTACAACAACTGGTGCGATCGCGTCGGCCGCGGAGACGCTCCGAACCCGAACAAAAAGATCGTCGTCGCGGTCGACCACAACGGATTCAAAGAGAACGTCCTCGCCCCCGATGACCCCTCGGCTGTGGCTCCGTTGCCTGAGAAGATGCCCCATATCGTCGTGGTCGTGGACGAGTTTGCCGACCTCATGATGCAGCAAGGCAAAGAGGTCGAGACCTGCATCGCGCGGCTTGCGCAGAAGGCTCGCGCGGCGGGAATGCACGTCATCCTCGCCACGCAACGCCCATCGGTCGACGTCATCACGGGCATGATCAAGGCGAACTTTCCGACGCGCATCGCGTTCCGCGTTTCGCAGAAGGTGGACTCACGCACCATCCTCGACGAGCAGGGCGCAGAGCACTTGCTCGGCAAGGGCGACATGCTCGTGAAGCTGAACGGAACGAACGACACGCGCCGCGTCCAGTGCCCGTGGGTCAGCGAAGAAGAGGTCCAGGCGATCACCGATCACCTGCGCGCGCAGGGCGAGCCCGTTTACGACGAGAACATCCTCAAGCCGCGTGAAGAAGACGGCGACGACGACGCCGACGACGCGGACAACGAAACCGACGCCATGTATGCCGACGCGGTTCGCCTCGTGCACGAGACCCGGCGCTGTTCGACCTCGTGGCTTCAGCGCAAACTCGGCCTCGGTTACAACCGTGCCGCACGAATTGTGGAATGCATGGAACGGCGCGGCGTCGTGGGGCCACCAAACGGTTCGAAGGACCGGGAAATTTTCCTTTCCTCTTGACGACGGCGTGGGAGCGCTAAAGTTCCGAAGCTCCCGTGCCGCATGTGCATGGTGCACACGCCATGATGAACCTCGGTTTTGCCTCTGCGCCGCCTCCTTCGCCTCTCGACGAAGCTTGCGACTCACATCGGCGCCCGTGCGGCACGCAGGACCTCGACGAGGCCGCCCACGACCGAAGCCGGTTCATCGTGCAGATTGCCAGTCTCGTGCGCGAGCCAGGATGCCCCAAGGAAGCCCGTGATGCGGCGATGACGCTCATTGGGTGGCTGGCGCGGCGTATGCCCGGTGAGGCGGCTCACGCGCTCGGCGCTACACGTGCCGCGGACGCACTCGCCGCCCGCAAACCCCGCTGACCCGCGCCTTGCCGTTCGTTGGCCGTTCGTTGGCCGTTCAGCGCCAAGGTTCGCTCTGCGCCGGTCGAGCGGTGAACCTCGCGCGCGATACGCATGCAGAATACAAAAAGCCCCCACCGCAAGGCAGGGGCTCTCGAACGCGAACCGCGGAAAGCGACGAGGGAAAGCCCTTCATCGCTCGCGCGATCACGCGATCAGCGCTGGTCGACCGGCACGTAATTGCGCTCCGTGGCGCCCGTGTACACTTGGCGTGGGCGGCCGATCTTCATGGTCGGATCGTCGACCATTTCCTTCCAGTGGGCGATCCAGCCGGGCATGCGGCCCATGGCGAAGAGGACCGTGAACATGTCCGTCGGGAAGCCGAGCGCGCGGTAGATGATGCCCGAGTAGAAGTCGACGTTCGGGTAGAGCTTGCGCTCGACGAAGTACGGATCGTTGAGGGCGGCCTCTTCGAGTTCCTTCGCGATGTCGAGGAGCGGGTCTTTGACGCCAAGCTTCGCGAGGACGTCGTCGGCGGCCTTCTTGATGATCTTCGCGCGCGGATCGAAGTTCTTGTAAACGCGATGACCGAAGCCCATGAGCTTGAAGTTCGAGTTCTTGTCCTTCGCGAGCGCGACGTACTTCTTGACGTCGCCGCCATCGCGCTGGATCGCGCGGAGCATCTCGATGACCTCTTGGTTCGCGCCGCCGTGGAGAGGGCCCCAGAGAGCGTTCACGCCCGCGGAAATGGTCGCGTAGAGGTTCGCCTTCGACGAGCCCACAAGGCGCACGGTGCTCGTGGAGCAGTTCTGCTCGTGGTCCGCGTGGAGGATCAAAAGAAGGTTCATGACCTTCTCGATCTCGGGGTCCATCGCGTACGGCTCCGCGGGAACGGAGAACATCATGTTGAGGAAGTTCTCGCAGTACTTGTAGTCGTTGCGTGGGTACACGAACGGCTGACCGATGCTCTTCTTGAAAGCATACGCGGCGATGGTGCGAACCTTCGAGATGAGGCGCGCGGCCGTCAGGTCGAAGTGCTCCTTGTTGTCGACGTCGAGCGTCGACGGGTAATACGCCGACAAGCTGCAAATCATCGACGAGAGCACGGCCATCGGATGGGCCGTCGACGGGTAACCGTCGAAGAAGCGCTTCATGTCCTCATGCAAGAGGGAATGGCGCGTGAGAAGCGTGGAAAACTTCTCGAGCTCGACCTTCGACGGCAGGTGCCCATAGATGAGCAAGTACGCCGTCTCGACGAACGTCGAATGCTCGGCGAGCTGCTCGATGGGGTAACCGCGGTAGCGGAGAATGCCCGCGTCGCCGTCGATGAACGTGATCGAGCTCTTCGTGCTCGCGGTGTTCATGAACGCCGGGTCGAGAGTGACGAGCCCTGTCTTCGCGCGTAGTTGCGCGATATCGAGCGCTCGCTCGTTCTCGGTGCCGGTGATCACACCGCACTCGAAGCTCTGATCGCCTACCTGGATCTGCGCCTTGTCGCTCACGAGGACCTCGCAAAATTGTTTCAGCGGATGCTGACTTCGTCCGAACGGTACGGCTCGTTTTCTGAGAGAGAAAAGGGCCTCGGACGCTGTTCGGGCCGGGTGAATAACGCGGTGCGCCTCCACACGCCACGGAAACTTCGCACTGCTGCGCAAACTCGTTCGCAGCAGACTCGCCCTCACCTGCACGCGCGTTCGGCAGATGAAGTCGTCAGCGTCGCCAGCGCGCACGAGCGTCGGCTTGCGCACGCCCAAGACGTCGCTGCTCGGCGATGAAAGCACCGTAGCTTCGAGGCATGCGCGGGTCTTTTCCGAGGGCATAGAGCACGCGCAACGCGGCTTCTGCGTCGTCGGTCGCACGGTGTGCGTTCTCGAGGTCAATGCCCAACCGGCGCGCGACCTCGCCAAGGGTGCGCGAGCGCTCTCCGGACTGGAGCTCACGAGCCCAAATGAGCGGGTCAAACCAATCGACCTCGCGTCGCAACGCAGGGGGAAGACCTTCGCCGGTCGCCACGCCCGCACGGCCCGCCTCGGCGAGGAGAAATCCTCGATCGAATTCCGCGTTGTAGGCCGCAGGCACCGCCCCCTCAAGGAGCGCAAACACCTCGGCGGCGATGTCTTTGAACGATGGGGCCGCGGCCACGTCGGCATCGGTGATGTGGTGGACGGCGGTTGCTTCCGCAGGAATTGGAACGCCGGGGTTCACGAGCCATCCGCGGCGCGTGATGACCTCGGTGCCTCGTCCGATCACGATGCCGATTTCGACGATGCGATCGGTGTTCGCATCACGGCCCGTGGTCTCGACGTCGAGGAGTGCGACCGGGAGATTCGCCCACTCGTCTTGCGCGTCGAATTCGCGCGCCACGCCTTGCACGTTCGAGCCGAGAAGATGCGCGATTCCTGGCCAGTGGCGCCCCGAGGGAAAGCAGCCACACGCATCGTCGTGCGCCGCGCTCACGGCGTCGCCCCGACTCCTTGAAGCTCCATGGAGACCGCGTCGCTGAGATCCGAACTCGGGTCGTGGAGGCGACCGTTGATGTAGATCGTGGGCGTGCCTTTGAGCTGAAGGTCGTCGGCGAGTTTCTTGTCCCGCGCGATGCGATCGGTCACCGCGGCGCTGCCCAGGTCGGCTCGGAACTTCGGCAGGTCAAGGCCTGTCTCTTTCGCGAGGCGCTCAATGTCGCTCGGCTCAAGCGTCTTCTGATTGTCGAAGAGCTTGTGGTGCAACGGCCAGAATTTCCCCTGGACTTGCGCTGCGGCTGCCGCGCGCGCTGCCGCTTCACCGTGCGGGTGCGAAGGCAGCGGGAAGAACTTGTAGACCACACGCACCTTGCCCTTGAACTCCTCTTGGAGCTTCTCGAGCCGCGGGTACACAACGGCGCAGAACGGGCACTCGAAGTCGGCAAACTCCACCACCGTGATCGGCGCCGCATCGGGTCCTTCGACGGGCGAGTTGTCGATGGGGACGTTCTTCACCTGGTCGGCGTCGAACCGCTGGTGAAAGAGCTTCTCTGCATGCTCACGCGGAACTCCGTCACGCACGCTGCGCCAGACGAACTTCGCAGCCGGAAGGCACATGCTGCACGCGGCCTTCTCCGTCACGCACGCGGCGATCGTCTTGTCGACCGCGGCGCAGGGAGCCTTGAGCGAAGTGACGATCGCGGAAAACTCGCGACGCTCGCGCGGCGTGAATGAACTCGTGTCGACACCTGGAAGCGTCACCTCCGCAGGAGCCGCTGGCACCGGCAACGCAACGCTCGTGTCCGCAGGTTGCTGCCCTTTGCACGTGGCACCGAGCGAGCCCACGAGGGAGAGGAGGATTGCGCGCCAAACGCCATTCACGACCATGGCGGCGATCTAGCCGATACGGTCGCCCTTGGGGAAGGGGCCGCCGCATGGACGAGGCGTTTGCGAGCGGTGCCAAGACTGCCAAGGCCCCGAGCGATGCCGGGCTCCCGTGTGCGGAGCGTGGGGCCCCGCGGCTTGCGGATTACGAACCGAGGTGACCCATCGAGGCGATGGCTTCTTTGACGTAGCCCCCCTCGCCTGCAAAGTACACGCGTCCCTGAACCTTGCTCGACACGTCGAGGATCATGCGGTGAATGGCGATGGTCGTACCGGGCTGCACTTCGCCTCGAATCAGCACGCGACCGCGCAACGGGTTCGGATGGGCGAGCTCCGCGACGAGGTAGTCGACCAAACGGCGAGCCGCGAGGACGTCCCACTCGTGCCGCACCTGGTCATGGACCACGCGACGCATTTGGCCGGCCGATTGCGGAATGGTCGGGAGTCCCGGTGCTGCGAGGCGAATCGCGGGGGCAAGTGCCTGCGCCGGAGGCTTTGAACCCGCTCCAGGTGCTGCACTCGGAAGGGCTGGGCGCACGCCGAGAGCACCAGGTCGCGGCATCATCGACGGCGTCGCGGGCGCGCCAACGGTGCCGGGGCGCGGCATCATGGACGGAGCCCCGAGCGCGCCAGGCGGCTTCGGAAGGCGCAAGTTCGGAGCGAGACCTGCTGGCGGTCTCGGCACGATCGGAGGAACTCCCGGCCGGGGCGCGATGCTTGTACCGACCGGTCGCGAAGCCGGTGCCGCGATCATGCGAGGCGGCATGCCAATGCCCGGACGTTGCGGAGCCGGAGCCAAGGGTCGCTTGCCCCCAGGCATCATCGACATTGGCGCGGATGCCTGCGTGCGCATGGGCTGGGTCGCTGCCGCCTCGATGCGCTGCAGATCGTCTCTCGCCTGCACGAGCACCGCTTCGGTCGCGTTGCGAAGAACTTCAACGCGGGTGGCGATCTCGCGCGAAGAGCCCGCCGCGTTTGCCTCGATCGAAACCCCGGCCTTCGCTTGCCCGCCCGACACTTGGCCGCCGATGACGATGCACTCGAGAGCGTCGAGCTTCGACTGAATGGAGTCGAGGGCGACCTGGATAGACCCTTGGGATTTCACAGACGATTCGGAGTCGACAAACTTCACGAAGACGTCGCCGACCGCCTCGATCGTGGTCTGATTTCGAATGCCACCCTTGATGAGCACCATGCCGCCCGCGAGGAGGTTTGCTCCTTCAACGGTACCGCCGACCTCGATGTTGCCCGTCGCCTCGACGCGGAAACCCGGGAGCACGTCGCCGTCGATCTTCACCGAGCCGATGTGGTGAATGTTGCCCGACGAGTAGTCGACGTTCTTCGCCTGGAGGACGGCCTGAACGGAGATCTTGTTGCCCTTTTCGAGGGCGGGAACACCCGAGATCTTCGCGATGATGGCCGTACGGTCGTCGGAATACGCGGTATTGGTCGCGGCTACGAACACCATGTCGCTACCCGACCGCGCCGGCAGCGACACACCGAAGACGGTGAAGCCGTTCGAGCCGGGAGTCGCTGGCGTTTTGCGCGCGAGCACGTCCCCGTGGCCCACGTGCTGGAGCACTTTGCTTTCGCGAAAGTCGATGGCGATGGGCGCGTCCGGATCATCGGGCACGATGAACGGGCTCTTCAACGTGGCGAAGAGGAACTCCACCTCGGCGTTCGTTCCCTCGACCGGCAACGCCCCTCGCGCGAGGCACACCGGGTTGTAAACGGGCACATCGCGCTCCGCCGCCACGAGAGCCGCTTCGTCGATTCCGCTGAGCACGCCCGCGTTGCTGAGCGCCTCGCGGTAGTCCTCGGCCGACGGCGCATAGCCCTCGTAAACCTGGACCCAAGCTTCCTGGTGGTCCTCGGTCACGGAGACCTGAACGGCCGCGCGGCGCTCCTCCGGCGTATGCTGCACGCTCATCGGCCGCCTCGTAGGGCAACGATGTGATCGACGTGCAGAAGGGCAGCGGAACGGGAGAAGAACACGACTCGGAGGAGGCTACACGACGCGGGCACTGACTCCAACTTTGCCTCTCGCACGGCCGCCGAAATCCGCTTGCGACCGCGTTCGAGGCGCGCGCAACGAGACCCCACCTGAACCTCCGAACCGTGGTGCCTCGGCGCTCACGGTGTCGCCGCTTTGGCCTCGCCCTCCGTGATTCGCGCGCGAACGGCATCGTCGCGGGTCTTTTGGCCACGCATCTTTTCATGGGCCTCGACGCGTTGCCGAATGGCCGCCCGCTCCGGTCCGGTCGCATTCATCTCGGAGACCCACCCGTCGGCCACGAGCCACGCCGCGAGCGCGTCCGCATCGGGCGTCTTCTCCGCAACGATGGCGCGAAGCATGAGAACGCGGGTTCGCATGCGCGCGTCACGGGACCCCGTGAGAGGATCGGCCACATCGAGCGCACGTCCTGCTTCGGACCGGCGACCGGCAAGAAGATGCAATTCCGCCAGTGCGAGGGCACCTAGGGGATTCTTCGGCTGGAGCGCAATGGCCTGCTGCACGAGCGCGAGGGCCTCGTCGCTGCGTCGCTCGCGCTGAGCCACCGTCGCCTTGGCGTAGAGTTCGGTGAAGCGCGAGATGCCGCGAACGTTGTCCACGTCGTAGCGATCATCATCGGCCCCGAACGCCGTAGCGGCGGACCCGAGAGTGAGAATGAACGCAACAAGAACGCCACGCGACGCAGTCATGCGCGCACTCTAGCCGAAGTCGAGCGCCCACGGCGAGTGCACGTCGCACACGTGCCCTGCTAACGGGGTGGACCATGAACCTGACGCGCACGCCGGAGCCTGAGCTCATGGACTCCGCCACGGAAGCCGATGATTACGATCGCATGGACTTCTCCGAAGTGAACGCGCTCTTCGTGCATGATGCACGCGCTTTCTTCGGCCCCGTACGCTCGCTGCTCGATGTCGGAACCGGCACCGGACGCATTCCCCTCGCCTTCGTCGCCGGCGGACTCCCGAAAACGTTCGTCGCCGTGGACGCCGCTCCCGCCATGCTCGCACGCGCAGAAGTGAATCGGCGCAACACGCCAGGTGCCGAAGCCATCTCGTTCGTGGAGGGCGACGCCGCCGCGCTCGCGTTCGACGCCGGAGCCTTCGCCGCCGTGATGTCCAACAGCCTCGTGCATCACCTCGCGCGGCCCGTCGCATTCTTTCGCGAGCTCGCAAGGGTGTGCGCAACAGGAGGAAGACTCTTCGTTCGTGATCTCGCGCGACCGGATTCGGCCGAACTTGTCGACGCGCTCACCGATGCCTACGCCGCGGTGCCCGCCGATGCGCAGGGAGAGGACCGCGATCGTTTCACACGCCAGCGCCACCTCTTTCACGCGTCGCTTCACGCCGCCTACACGGTCGACGAGGTGCGCACGATGGCCGCCTACGCGGGGCTCCTCGACGGCGACGTTCGCATGACGAGCGATCGGCACTGGACCCTCACCTGGACGAACTCCTGATGCGAAGCTCACGTGATCCTCTGCGTTTCATCGGCCTTCTGGCGATACTTGCATCCTGCAAGTCCTCAACGACGGCCCCGGCTCCAGCCCCCACGGAGCCCGGGCACGCCGACGGTCACGTGGAAGACACGACGGTCAAAGCGCCCAAGCCGCTGGCGTTCACCGGAACGTTCGTCGCGGAGCCGGGCGCGATGTTCATTCCGCGCGAGGGCGATGTGCCGAACGCCATCGAATGGGCGGGGACCAAATTTCGCGGCGATGACGCGGGCGTCGGACGCGGCACGGGCACCCTCTCACTTCACGTCGATGACGCGGGCCTCGTTCAGGGCGAAGGCGCGGGCACGCTCGGACCATTTACCGTCGCGGGGCGAAAGAGCGACGGTCGCATCGTCGCCACGTTTCGCGGTCACGGACCCGACGCCCTCTTTGGAACTTTTGACGTCGCCATCGCAGGCGCAGACGCGACCGGAGAAGGTCGCGCGTCGGACGGCGAGGCACGCATCGTTCGCTCGTTGAAGGTCACGCTCAAAGCCGACTGACAACGCCCGAACCACGCAGCCCGCGCACAACCACGCCACGCAGTGTGCGCATGGGTTTCGCGTGTCGAATGCGCGTGTCGAAATCCAGCGCACGCACGATCGTCGCGCTCGCCTCGGATTGGCGCACTGATACGCTTTCGAACACCATGGCATTCAAGACTGTCGCGTTCGGTGTTGCGCTCGTTTCGTTGGCGCTCGCGTCGTGCGACGATCACCTTGAGGTCGCCCCGAGCCGCGTGACCGTGGCGGATACGAAGCTCGCGCCGGGCGTCACCGCGTCGCTTGATCGCGGCGAGAACCCGCGCCTTGTCCTCGTGCTCGATACGGAAAAGGTCGACAGAAGCTTCGCGTGGTTCGACCCGTCGATCGCGCGCGGTGACGCGCTCGCAGCTCAGCGTGCGGCGATGTTCGCGCAGACGAAAGCCGACATTTTTCGCGACGGCGGTCGCCCGGGCATTCATATCGAGCAGGACTTCGAGCACCTGCCGATCACGGCGATTCGCGCGGACGACGCGGCCTCGTTGCGTGAGCTTTTGGAAGACGGACGCGTCGCAGGCATCTTTGAGGAGCACTTTTATCATCCCTCCGATGCCGCGAGCTTTCGCCTTGTGCGTCAGCCCGCCGCGGTTGCCGATGGCAAAGACGGCCGAGGCACGGCGGTGGCGGTCCTCGACACGGGCACCGATTACCGTCGCGCGGACCTTGGTTCGTGCACCGCGCCTGGCGTACCGAGCTCCACATGCCGCGTCGCTGCGAGCCTGGATATGGCCACGGAAGATGGCGCAGTCGACACAGGTAGTTTCCACGGAACGAACGTCGCATCAATCGTCGCGGGCTTCGCGCCGAGCACAAAGATCATCGGTCTCGACGTCTTCACCGGAGCGACCGCGTCGAGCGTCGACATCCTGAAGGGCATCAACTGGGTCATCGCGAACCGTGCAACCTACAACATTGTGGCGATGAACATGAGCTTCGGCGGCGGGGCCTTCACCGCTCCGTGCCCGAACACGTCGGACGCGTTGGCCGTGGCCTCGGCACGTACCGCAGGCGTCCTCTCCGCCGTCGCCTCCGGCAACAACGCGTACACGAACGCGATGGCGACACCCGCGTGCAGCCCCGCAGCGGTGTCGGTGGGCGCCGTGTATTCCGCCGACAGCTTTCTGACCTACACCTGGGGCGGCGGAGCGTGCACCGATCGGGGCACCGCCGCGGGCGCCATCACGTGTTTCTCGAACGCGACGAGCTTCCTTACGGTGCTTGCGCCGGGCGCGTTCATCACCGCGGGCGGCATCACCATGGGCGGCACCTCGCAGGCCTCGCCGCATGTGGCCGGAGCCCTCGCCATCTTGCGCGGCGCCTTTCCGAGCGAGTCCCTCGACGCGACCGTCACACGCCTCACGGCGACGGGCAAGGCGACGCTCGACAAGCGCAACGGTCTCTCGTTCCCGTTGATGGACATCGGGGCGGCCGCCTCCGGATGTTACTTCCGGCTCACCCCGGCCCAATCGAGCATCAACGGCGATGCGCGCGCTCTGTCGTTCACCCTGACCACGGGCTCAGACTGCGCGTGGTCCGTCGAGTCGTCGGCTTCGTGGCTCGCGGTGAGCGGCGCAACGTCAGGCACCGGCCCTGCGACCATTGCCGCATCGGTGTCTGCGAACACCGGCGCGCTGCGCAACGCGACCCTCACGGTGACGGGCGATGCGGAGGCACAGACCGCGTCCATCGCGCAAGGTGTCGACGTCACGCCGCCGACG
>CAIQDA010000137.1 GCA_903870415.1 uncultured delta proteobacterium | reverse complement strand
CGGCCTCGTCGGCAATGGTCGCGACGCCATCCAGGAAGTAGTCGAGCCAGCCCTCCCAATCGCCGTCCACACGCACCGCAGTAAGGCGACGGTAATACTCGTCGCGATGCCGCTTGAAAAAGAGACTCAAGTACAAGAGCGGTTTGGTGAGGAGCTTCCAGTGCTCGAGGAGCAACGTAACCAGGAGGCGGCCAATACGTCCGTTTCCATCGAGGTACGGGTGGATGGTCTCGAACTGCACGTGCAAGAGGCCCGCGCGTACGAGCGCGGGGAGCGTGTCTTCCGCGTGAATGTACCTCTCGAACGAGCCAAGCACGTCGCCGAGGGCGTGAGGTGGCGGCGGAACGTACATGGCGTTCCCTGGTCGACTGCCGCCGATCCAGTTTTGACTGCCGCGCACCGCACCCGGCTGCTTCTCGTTGCCTCGCACGCCGAGCATGAGACGACGGTGGGTCTCGCTGAGCAGACGCATCGAGAGCGGAAGCCCCCGCACATCCGCGAGCTCGGCGCGTGCGTAGGTGAGCGCGTCGAGGTAGTTGCAAATTTCCTCGATGTCGGCGGTCGGAGGGACAGCGCTTTCGCGTGTACGTGCCCCGTCACCCTGTGCCTCAAAAGCCAGCAAATCAACGAGAGTGGCTTGTGTTCCCTCGATTTGAGACGAGACAACCGCCTCCTTTCGCACAAAGGCGTAAATGAACCAGTCGAGCGAGGGGACCATCTCGCCCGCAAGTTCGAGGCGTACCAGGGCTTGTTCCGCGACCCGGAGACGCTCGGCGAGCGCGGGATGGACATCGATCGGCGGTTCGGTCGGCGGGAGCGCGTGCGGAATGAACGCCGCGACCTCCTCGCCGCCGAGGCTTGTTCGCTCGTATCGTCCGCTGATTCGCTTGGTCATCGTAGGCGCTCCGCAGCGCGCCATGGATCGGAAGCGGTCTTTGACCAGCCACGGCGCGTCGGAAAGGAACTTTGACTACCGAACTCCGTTGGTCAACAACTCTTTCCTACCGTCGCGCTCATCGCCGGCTACCCGCGGCAGGCGGGAAGAGCGTCACTACGCGCCGGCGAAATGCCCACGGGCGCGCCACCGTGCGCTGCTCCGCCCAGCTCGTGGTCGTGACGATCGCCCGTAGCGAACGCTCGCTCATCGGATCGACGCCGTCGACGGCCTCCATCGCGAGCACCGCGTCCTGAAGATCCGGCGCAAGCAACGTGAGGTCGAGCAGCTGGGTGATGCGGGCCTTGGTCACGCCGAGGCGTGCGGCGATCGTCGTGCGGTCCGCCACGAGCCCGCGATCGATTGCATTCTGCAAGTGGTGCGCGAGCGCGAGCATCTTCGCGACCTTCGCCGGCGTGCGCACAGGCTCCCTCGGCGCCGGGGGTGCCACGTCCTCGAAGCGCACGCGCTCGCGCGTCACGCGGTGGAACGGCATCGAGACAATGCGCCCACGCGCTTTGGCCTGACTCCCCTCGCCTGCGCTCATGCGGCCCTCGCTTCGCCCGTGGCCGCGAAGTCCACGAGCTCCACCTCGGCCCGCTGCTCGCGCTCGAAGACCCGGACGGCGCGCACGACCGCGCGCAAGAGGCGCCCGCGGTTCTCGGGGATCATCGCCTCCCACACGCGGCCGAAGTCCCGCAACGCCGCCACCGTGAAGTCCCGCTGGCGGAGCACGTTCTCGATGGCGTTGAGGGCCCGCTCGGTCTCGGCGAGCTGCGCTTCGGCGGCTGCGAGCCGCGCCGCCTCGGACTTCATCTTGGCTTCGACGATGGCCCTCGCGCCGCCGCTCAGCCCGGCGAGGTCGTTCACGAAGCCCGTGACCGCGGCCGACGAAGTCGCGATGCGATCCGGGAGCGTGGCATACACTTCGAGGAGCGCGCGCCTCCGCTCCTCGGCCCGTGTGCGCATGGCGGCGTCGACTTCGTCCACGAAGCCGGCCTCCGAGACCGCCTCGGCCACGCGCTCCGCCACAAATGCCTCGATGGCGCCCGCAGGCAGCTCTTTGGCCGCACATGCTCCGCGGCCGAACTTGTCGCGTGTTGCGCATCGGTAATACCTCAAACGTACGCCCCGCTTCAGGGAGGAGGCCGGGATCATCGGCGTGTCGCAGGCGCCGCAGCGAAGCAGCCCCCGCAGCAGGTACTCGGCGTTCGTCCGCGGGTGCACGCGCGTGTGCTCCGCGCCCTCGAGGATCGCGCGCGCAGCTCGGTAGGTCGCCTCGTCGAGGAGCGGCTCGTGCTCGCCCTTCACGAGGTCGTCGCCGCAGGCGATGAAGCCGCCGTAGACCACGTTCCGCAGCACGCGACCGATGCCGTCCTTGGTCCACCGAAGGCCGCCGCGGGCCGGCCGCGACTTCATGCCCCGGGGCAAGAGGCACTGCTCGTTCAGGAGGCGCGCGACGACGGCCATGCGGCGGTGCGTGAGAAAGAGCGCAAACGCCTCACTCACGATGGGCGCCTCTCCCTCGTGCGCGACAAGCCGTCGGTCGACGATCTTGTACCCAAAGGGAGTGCCGCCGCCCGTCCACTTCCCTCGCCTTCGCGCCGCGGCGATCTTGTCTCGCGTGCGGTCTGCAATCATTTCTCGTTCGAACTGCGCGAACGACAGGAGCACGTTGAGCGTCAATCGCCCCATCGCGTCGGCGGTCGTGAAGTTCTGCGTGACCGAGACGAACGAGGCGCTCGCATTATCGAGCTGCTCCATCACCTTCGCAAAGTCGAGGATCGAGCGCGAGAGCCTGTCGACCTTGTAGACGACCACGACGTCGATCGTGCCCGCGGCCACGTCGCGCATCATGCGCTGAAATGCAGGGCGATCGGTGTTGGCTCCGGTGAAGCCGCCGTCGTCGAAGCGCTCCGGGATGAGCGCCCAGTTCGCCTGGCGCGCGATGTACGCGACGCAGGCTTCGTACTGCGCGTCGAGCGAGTTGAAGTCCATCTCCAGGCCCGCGGTCGTGGACTTACGCGTGTAGACTGCACAACGCTTCGGCGCGGGTGCTTGGGCGTTCGCGACTGCGCGGCGGCTCACGGAGCCTCCTTGCGCGGCG
>CAIQDA010000136.1 GCA_903870415.1 uncultured delta proteobacterium | reverse complement strand
GAACGGCTCGAACGGAGCCACGGGCTCAGCGGGCTCGAACGGGACGAACGGAACGAACGGCTCGAACGGAGCCACGGGCTCAGCGGGCTCGAACGGAACGAACGGAGCTACGGGCGGAACAGGCTCGAACGGAGCGAACGGCTCGAACGGCGCAACGGGCTCGAACGGGTCGAACGGGTCGAACGGGACGAACGGAGCCACGGGCTCAGCGGGCTCGAACGGGACGAACGGAGCCACGGGCTCAGCGGGCTCGAACGGGACGAACGGAGCGAACGGCTCAAACGGAGCTACGGGCTCAGCGGGCTCGAACGGTTCGAACGGCTCGAACGGCGCAACGGGCTCGAACGGAACGAACGGAGCTACTGGTGCGACAGGTTCCGTTGGGGCAACAGGCGCTACGGGCGCAACCGGTGGCGCATCCGCGGCCGTGACCTACGCCGTTGGCGTCACGGGCCCCGGCGGCGGCGTCGTGATCTACAGCCTCGGCAATGGCCACGGCATCGAGGCCGCGCGCTTCGACGCGAACAGCGAACTGGGCACCTACACGCCGACGTGGGGCTGCGAGGGCAATAACAGCACACTCGTCATCGTCCCCGGCGCGCGCGCAGAAGGCCTTTACGCGGGGCAGGCCAACACGACGGCCATCCTTGCGGCGTGCTCGGAAGCGGGTTCGGCGGCGAAGACCGCTCACGCCTACACGTTCGGCGGCTACACCGATTGGTACTTGCCTTCGAACGCCGAGCTCACGCTCATGTTTCAGCAGCAAGCCACGGTGTTCCCAACGACGCACAACACGGGCGTAGATTACTGGAGTTCGACCGAATACTACGTGGCAAACCCGAACGATTGGAGCAATCAGCCGGGTGTTTCGGCTTACTTTATGAATCTATATAACGGAAGCGGTACCCACTCGGCTAAGTACCTTGGCATGCACGTGCGTGCCGTTCGCCAGTTCTGATTGTCTGATGGAGCATGCCTCCCGCACCGTGGCCTTTCGGGGCCGCGGCGTGAAAAACCCCCATTTTCGCCTCGCGCGAAGGTGGGGGTTCTTTTTGAATCACACGCCTGAGCGGGCGACGGCGTCGAGCGAGTCGAGCGAAACGGGGTCAGGCCTGCGCAGCACCGGGGCGCAGCGAGCCGAGGGCCCCGCGCCACTCTTCCAGATGCTCCTCCCAGTCGGGACGGTCTTCCTTGCAAAGCGCGTCAAAAACCCTTTGCGCGTCGTCGTATTGGCCGACGGTCAGGTACGCCTTCATCAGATTGGCGCCGATGAAGAAGTTGTGAAAGCGCGCATCGAATCGCGGGCCGACCCGATCGACCAGCTCTTGCAGCAGCCCGGCTTTGCCGAGGTTTCCGCTCATTTGAAGGAGCAGGTCCGAGGGAACGGGTTTCGGCGCGCACAGAAGAGCTTCGTCGTGGAGTCTTGAGGCTCCCGTCGCGTTGTTCGCCCGAAGCGCCGCGCCTGCGAGCACAACACGCGCACGCCAGCTTCCAGGCAGGGCCGCCACGCGCTCGCACGCTTCGCGAATCGAACCGTCTTGACCGCTGTCCGCCGCGCGATCGAGGAACCACGCAAACGCAAAGTCGAGGTTCGGGTCGAGCGTCAGCGAACGCCAAAGCGTCGCGTCCGTACGCGGACGGTCCTCGCGGGCGTCGAAAACACGGGCGAGGTTGCAGAGCAAGAGCGCGTCTTCTCCGTGAAGCTCGAGGCCGTTCATCAGCTCGCGATGCGCGTCGTTCACTCGGCCGCTCGCGAGAAAGACCGCTCCAAGAAGTGCGACCCCACGCGGGGGCGTCGCGTCGTGTTTCGCGAGAAACTTTGCGTGCTCAATGACGTCGCCCGCAAACCCGTCGACGACAGCGCCGACGAGAAGCTCGTAGAGGTGCTCGAGGTCCCCACGCGCCGCCCGAAGGTTGGGCATGAGCACCTTCTCCAGCCAATCGCGACGATTGACACGGATGATGCGGCCATCGTGGTCGGCGACGTCGACCGTTTCCTCTGCAAGCGCTGCGCGGAGATCGGCAAGGGGTGCACTTGAGGTGGCCTCAGAGGCCTCGTTCGATGCGTCGTAAAGGAGCATTCGAATGGACTACCGACAGGCGGCACGGACTGCAAAGCCCTTTTGTTAGGGAAACTGCCTCATGTTTTGAGGGTCTTGCGGCATTAAAGGGTAGAACTTCACGGAAAGTCCCTTGATTTCGCCTTTAGGCAACTCAAGCGGGCGGCGGTCGAATTCGTGATCTCCGGAGCAAAAGTACCTGGCGTTTGCGGGTTTTTCGGCGGTATGAAACCGCTCTCTTTTTAGGTTTTCGCCCGCGCCTTCTCGTGCCTGTAGGCGAATTTTGTGCGTTTCAGGCGCTCCGTTTGCGTGGAGCCCGCGAGCGTATCGTTCCGTTTCTTCCCCGTCACCACGAGCTTTTCCATGCACCTATTGCCTCGCATTCGGTCCGCTTCTTCTTCACTTATCGCGGCTTTTGCCGGGGTAATGTGTGCCGTCGCGGTTGGTTGTTCGTCGTCCTCTCCGGCTTCGACGTCGACGGCGGTGGTCGACGATGGGGGGCTCGCAGACGCGTCGAGCACCGATGCAGGCGGTGTTTCGAGTGGCGACCCGGGCACCGACGACCCAGCAGCCAGTTACAATACGCTGCACATCCCGGAACTACTCACGGGCACGTCGTTCAACCTCACCCTCTCCGCGTCCACAAAGGCGCTGAAGTCGGGGGCTGCGACCGCGACGTATGGCTACAACGGCGCCAATTTCTGGGGCCCAACGCTCGTGTTCAACAAGGGCGACGACGTGCAAATAAGCGTGAAGAACGCTCTTTCAGAAGACACGACGACCCATTGGCACGGCTTTCACATCCCGGCGGTGATGGACGGCGGGCCACATCAGGTCATTGCCGCCGGCGCCACGTGGTCACCGTCGTTCAAAGTCATGAACAATGCGGGCACCTATTGGTATCACCCGCACTTGCACGAATCGACGCAGGCGCAGCTCATTCACGGCGCAGGCGGGCTCATCATCATTCGTGACCCGCAGGAGTCGGCTCTCGCGTTGCCGCGCACCTACGGCGTGGACGACCTTCCTCTCGTGCTCACGAGCCGCCGCTATCTCGCGTCGAACCAGTTCGACACCACGGCGGTTTATGGCGACGAAATGCTGGTGAACGGAACGGCGCGCCCGAAGGCGACACTGCCTTCGCAGTTTGTTCGCATGCGCATTCTCAACGCCGAGACCGAGCGCGCCTACAACCTTGGCTTCGCCGACGGTCGAACCTTTTTCCTCATCGGTACGGACGGCGGACTCGTGAACACGCCCGTCGCCCTCACGAAGAAAGTTCTCTACGTGGGCGAGCGCGCGGAGATTCTCGTCGACCTCTCGCACGACGCTGCGGGTTCCGTCGTGCTCCTGAAGTCGTTCAACAACGGACTCACGTTTGGCTTTCCGGGCGGCGAGCCCGCGCAGTCGGGCAACTTCGGAAGCCAGCTGAATAACAAGGATTTCGACGTCCTTCGCATCGAGGTTTCTGCCGCAACGGCGGGCGCCATCACGAGCGTTCCCGCAACGCTTGCCTCCAACACCTATTGGACCGCCGCCGACGCCACGAACGCGCGCACCATCACGATCACCGACAACGGTCCTGGCACGCCGTTCAAGTTCGACGGCGCGTCGTACGATGCGAACACCGTGAACCAGAACGTCGCACTCAACGCGATCGAGAAGTGGACGATCACGAACAACCGCACCTTCGATCACTCGTTCCACATTCACGACGTGCAGTTCGCCATCGTCTCCCGGTCTGGCGGTGCAGTGCCCGATGACGAAAAGGGCTGGAAAGACACGGTTCGCGTGCCACTTGGCGAGTCGGTGAGTTTCGTCGCGAAGTTCGACGACTTCGCCAGCGCGACGAACCCGTTCATGTACCACTGCCACATGTCGAACCACGAAGACGAAGGCCTCATGGGCCAGTTCCTCGTCAAGTGACCGCTCGATGACGGTCCTCGCGCGCATCCGTGTTTGCATGCGCCATCTCGCGATGGTTGCAGTATGCACGGTTGCGTGCGGCGCCTGTAGCCCTTCGTCGAATGATGCGGCGTCGAGCGCGCTGCCGGACGGTTTCGAGCCCTTCGTCGAGCAGCGTTGGTCCCTCGAGGCCGCGAGTACGGGCTACGCCTGCGGCACGACGACCCTCGCGAAAGACCTGTGGATTACGGGCTTTCGTGCGCTCACACCGTCGGGAACGCATCACGTGATTGTCTCGCTTGCCGACGACACGGGTGTGCCGGCGAGAGACTGCGCACGCGGCAACCTTGACCCTCGCGTGCTCTTCGCAACGGGGTCTGCGTCTCGCGGCTTCGACTTGCCTTCGGGCGTGGCGCTGCATCTCCATGCGGGGCAGGTGTTGCATGTGGGCATTCACACGGTGAACGCCACGAACGACCGCCTCGAAGGACTCTCCGGCGTAAGCGTGAGCACCGTCGACGCGAGCCTCGTTCGTCATGAGGCAGAGGTTGTGCTTGCGGGCTCACGCACCTTCGCAATCCCCGCACGCGCCCTGGAGTACGTGGTGCGGAGCGAGGCCACTATCGCTGAAGAAACACAGCTAGTTGCGCTGTCTTCGGTCATGCATCGCCTCGGCTCATCGCAGCGGGTGAGCGTGCTCGATGGGCAGGACGAGCGCGTTCTTCACGACGCGCTTTTCACGTTCGGCGAAGAGCGCGTCGTTGCGTTCGATGAGGTGACGCTGAGCGCGGGCGCGCGCCTCGCAGTTCGCTGCACCTTCGACAACGTGAGCACGGAGCTTGTGAGCGGCGGCATTGGGGCTGCGAACGAGCTTTGCCTCGCGTCGGTTTACCGTTACCCGGCGACGGGGGGCGACCCTTACGCGTGGGTCCAATGACGTCGGGTTGTCGTGCGCTCCGCCTCGCGGTTGGTTAGGAAAAAGTCTATGAAAGATGAACGCTCGGAACCTTGGTCTGGCTTCGCGTCGCGCTCGTGCGCAGCCCTCGTGGGGCTCTCGTTGGCGTCGCTCGGGTGCGGTTCGAGCGCGAGTTCGAGCGCCGCCGTCGAAGCGCCAGCGGTCGATGCAGGTTCCGCAGCGAATGGAGACGCGTCTTCGCCCGACGCGGAAACGATGGACGCCGGAGCGGGTTCCACAGACGCGGCTCTCTCGCCGTTCGTGCTCACGAGCCCTGCGTTTGCGAGCGGCGGAGCTATGGCTGCAGAGTACACGTGTGACGGTGTCGGTCACAGTCCGGCTCTCGCGTGGTCCGGTGCCCCGAGCGGCACCGCGGAGTTCGCCGTGCTCATGACGACGGTCGCGCGCGATGGACTCAAGTGGAACTGGGTTCTTTACGGGATTTCTGCATCGACGACGCAGCTTGCCGTTGGGTCGACCGGAGTCGGTACCGCGGGGCTCACGAGCGACGGACCCAACTTGGCGTACTCGCCGCCGTGCTCGCAAGGCCCCGGCGCGAAGGACTACACCTTCACGGTCTATGCGCTTTCGGCGACGCCCACGTTGCCCGCGCAGGCAAGTTTGGTCACCGGAACGCGGCTCACGGACGCCATCGCTTCGCTCACGCTCGCGCAGTCTGCGATCACGGTCACCTACACGCGACCGTGACCATGACCCGTTCGCACGCGTGGCGAGCGAAGAAGAAATCTCAAGAGAATCCCAAGAGAAGCTTCATCGCGAAGCCAAGCGTGCTCGACAGGGCCAAGGTCTTTGGAAGACCGAGCTTGAAGCGCGTGAGGCAGAGCAGTGCGATCGCCGCGAGGGTTGAGGCGCCGAGGTCGATGCTCGCGAGAGAAGGCGCGAGCATGTGGAGGGGGCCCAACTGAATTTCTGTCACCGAACGGAACAGCACGTGGAGCCCGAACCAAACGCCCAGATTCAAAATCACACCGACGACGGCCGCCGTGATCGACGCGAGTGCGGCATTGATCGACCGATGGCCGCGCAAGAGTTCGATGTAAGGTGCACCGATAAAAATCATGAGAAAACACGGAGCAAATGTCGCCCATAGGGTGACGAACGATCCGAAAAAACCCGCAAGCAACGGTGGAAGTGTGCCCGGGTCCCGGTAGGCACCAAGGAAGCCCACGAACTGGAGCACGAGGATGAGCGGTCCTGGCGTGGTCTCCGCGAGGCCGAGGCCGTCGAGCATCTCGCCGGGAGCGAGCCAGTGAAACTCGTCGACAGCCGCTTGGGCCACGTAGGCGAGCACCGCGTACGCGCCACCAAACGTCAGGACTGCGGCTTGGGAGAAGAAGATACCCTCGCGCACGTAGACCGATGCGGGTCCAAGCGCGAGGCGAAGGCATGCGAGTGGCAAGGCCCAGGCCGTACCAAAGACGAGGAGTGTGTAGAGTGCACGTCTCGCAGAAGGGGTCGTGTGCTTGAGTTCGCCCGCGGCAGCCATGCGCGAAACGAGCGAGTCCTGCGTGGTCTCGGGGCCCCTCACCGACGACGGAGGAAACGTCCAAGGTGCAACGCGGCTGCCGATAAAACCAAAGGCTCCGGCTGCGAGCACGACGAACGGGAAGGGGATCGCGAAGAAGAAAAGCGCCACGAACGCGAGTCCCGCAACGGCCACGAGCACGCGCGATCGAAGCGCACGCTTTCCAATGCGCAGGACGGCTTCAAGCACCACGGCGAAGACCGCAGCCTTGAGGCCAAAGAAGAGTGCTGCCACCGCGGGAGCCATGTGAAACACCGCGTAAAGCGCACTCAATACGCCCATCAGCAGGGCGCCCGGGAGCACAAAAAGAAGGCCTGCCGCAAGGCCTCCAGGCGTGCCGTGAATCAGAAACCCGATGTAGGTTGCAAGCTGTTGCGCCTCGGGTCCCGGCAGGAGCATGCAGTAGTTGAGCGCGTGAAGAAAACGCTCGCTGTCGATCCATGCGCGCCGCTCCACGAGCTCTTCGTGCATGAGGGCGATCTGGCCCGCAGGCCCGCCGAAGCTCAAAACGCCGATGCGCGCCCACACGCCAATGGCTTCGCGCAGCGTCGGAGCTTCGATGGACGAGGGCCCTATCGGTGTCTGCGGGGCTCCCGTGGGGGAAAGTTCGGGTCCGTTGCGCATGGGAGGAGACCAGGTGGGTGCCGGGGGATCTCACAACATTCACGCGCAACGGATCCGCGACGTTCGTCTATCGTCTAGTGGGTGACCGGGCACGTGCTCACGCCGAGGACGCGGTAAAGCGGGCAAACGCCCAAGGTGCCGGTGACGAGCGGCACGAGCCCCAAGAGGCCCCAGTACGTGCGAGGCTCCACGAGCGTCAGCGACAAGAGGGCGATACCAATGGTGATGCGAAGAATGCGGTCCCAAGGGGCTTCGTTAAGCGTCATGGCAAGTCTCTCCTCAAAGCAACAGAGCCGCTGCTTCGACGAATGGATTCACCGACGACGTGCGAAGGGCGCCGACTCTTGCCTTCGCTTCGGTCACGCGAGGCCTCTAGTCGCGACGCTACGCCACAGGCCCGACGTGCTTGCCGGAAAATGAACTCGTCTTGAAACGGACGACGCCGCCGAGGTCCGAATTCACTGGATATGGCCTGACTTCAGGGCTTCGCAAGCCAAAGGTCGACGTTTCGTTCCGCGACGGTTCCGCGTCCGTCGGCGGCCCATCCGCTCGTGTAATCGGTGATGGCGCGTGCGCGGGCTTCGGCGGCGAGCACGTCGTCCGTCGTGCTGTAGTCGAACGCGATCGATCGAATGACGATGTGGCCTTCGCCTGTGTCCCAAACTTCGAACACGCGAAGCTCATTCGGAAAGTCGGCAAGCGCGGCGGTCTTCACCTCCCAGTACGGGCGAGCTGCGGCAGGCGCGATCGTCTTGACCGCGTGCACGTGCGAATGGCCGGCGAGGTGCATGATGACGTTTGGGTAAGACGATAGAAGAGCCTGGAAATCTTCGATCGAAACAGCGTCGGCTTGTTTGGTTCCGCCCGTTTGACTTCCGTCCGTGAGGCTTCCCGACGCGTGGTGCGAGGTGATGATGACGAGCTTGCCCGCGGCCTTCGCGGCGTCGAGTGTGGGCTTCAAGAACGTATCGACGTCGCCGCGGTGGACGACACCTTCTGCGCTTCCGGTCTCCGCCGCTGTATCGAGGGCGACGACGCGCACGTTTGAGCCCACGTCGAACGCATGGTGCGCGCGACCGCTTGCGACCTGCGCGGCGCCGATGCCGTGACCGTCGCCGTCCGCGGCCACTTTTGCCATCAGCGCGCTGCGACCAAGGAAAAACCTGTCCGGATCGGCTGTCACGAATTCGCCGCTGCGCACGGGACCTCCGGGCATCGACCAGTCGCGCGTGCCCGTTGAGGCGCGCGTTCCGATGGGTTCATCGGGGTTGACCGTGATGCGAATCGTGCCCTGGTTGAGGATGTCGTGGTTGCCCGTGACCCAACGCCACGGCATCACGAGGCCTTCGCTCGCGAACGGGTCCTTGGGGTCGTTGTTGGGGCCTGGCACCGGGTCGTTGTCGTCGCCCGAGTCGCAATGCACGTAATCACTTCCCGCGAGAATTTTCAGGAACCAATCCACTTCGTTGTTCTGCGCATCGTCGGCGTTGTCGCCGCCCAGAATCACGGCGTCGAGGGCGTCGCCGCGGTGGATTCCGTTGATCGTGCGCACGGCAGCCCTGAGCACGAGGCACCCGTAGGCTTCCTGTGGACGAAACGCTCCGCTCGCGGTTCCAATGCTGTCGAGCTTTGCAACCCGGGCTGGCGACTCGTCGTCGGCAAGCTGCGTGTCGGCGAGGTGCACAAATCGCGCAAGGCGAACGGCCCCGGCCGGAAGCGCCGATGCCTGCGTTCCATCGAGGTTTCGCGCCTGAAGAGGCTCACCCGGTGCGTCGCGAACTTCGCCGAAACCGGACGCGAGCATCGACTCAAGGTCCGCGACCACCGCGGGCGAGAGCGTCCCGTTTGCATCGACCGCGTGCACGGGTTCGAGGCGCTTGGTCGTCGTGAGCGGCACCGAGCTCAAGAGCGGCAGGAGCGTGAGACCGTTGCCGTCCGCAGGGGCGGAACACGCGGCGGCGAGGGCGAGAGCGAAGGCGAGGGTTGAACCCGAGACGGTGGAGCGGCGCATCGGCTCGCATCGTATCGATTGGGTGACGAAGTACGCTCAAATTCGTGACGCCAGTGTGTCGAAGCGCTCGATTCAGCGCGGCGTTGCGGGCGCGATGTGGAGTTCGTGACGAACCGCATCGAGGTTCGTTTCCCAGCGCGATTCCCAGCGAATCGAGCCCAGAAACGTCGCGCGTGATCCCGCACGATAGCCGCGCCACGCGTGAGCGAAGAGCTTCGGGTCGCGCCAGCCAAACGCGAGCAACCCGCCGAGCACAACAAGTCGCGCGTGCGGAGCGCGAAGCTGCGCCCAGGTGAACGCTTGAAGGGCAATTTCGTCGCGAACGCTCGGCGTATATCCCGTGACGGCATGCCAAACGTCGTGGCTTTGGCGCAGGCGCTTCGACAGATACGCGACCTCTTCGGGAAGGTCGGGCGGCGCCTGGAAGAAGTCCCCGTCGAGGCCATTCGCGTCGAGAAACCGCATGTATGCGCCGCCAAGCGTGTCCGGGGAGAGCGATCGAAGCGCGTCGGCATCGAGCCCATGCGAGTCGAGGCACGGCTTGTCCCGAAGCAACGCGCGACCTTCGTCGGTACTTGCAACCTGCATCCACACCCGCGGAAACGATCGGGCGTTCACGAGGAGGGCGAGAGCGAGCACGTTTTCGGTCTGCTCGGTGTTGCGGAGCAAGTTCAAGAGGGTCTGTGCGCCGAAGCGAACGCGGGCAAACCACGACCCGCGCAAGGCGGTGTGAATCGCCGTGCGCTGCAAATCTCCAGGGTAATCAAACGTCAGTGCAGTCATCTCAAGTTCCTCTATGTTGGCACCGATGACAATAGCATCGTGACGCTTGTTGTCAAGAGTGACAGTAGATAGCGTGCGACGATGGTGCGAATTCGACGAGACCCGGCGGAGGCGCGCGAGCTCATCCTCGTTGCGGCGGAGCGCGTGTTCGCGGAACGGGGCCCGGACGTGGCGGGTCTCAAGGACATCGCGCGCGAGGCCGGCGTGAGCCATGCGCTCGTGACGCACTACTTTGGACGCTTCGAACTCATCGTCGACGCGGTGCTCGAACGCGTGCTCCAGCGCGTGCGCGACAGCGTGGCGGCCTCGCTGGTTTCCGCCGTGGACACGAACGACCCGTCGGCGGTGATGGACGCGCTTTTTGAGGGTTTTCGCGAGCGATCATCGATTCGCATGCTCGCGTGGTCGTTTGTCAGCGGCAGGTTTTCCGGCGAAGGCTCCATTCCCGATCGGGTGCGCGGCCTCAAAGCGATTGCGGACGTCATCGAGCCCCACGTGAAGGCACCGCGCGAGGACATCGAGTGGGTCATCGTGACCGCGGTGACCGCGAGCATCGGCTTTTCAATCGCCGGCGACAGTTACGTGCGAAGCCTCGGGCATCGGCCGAGCGCCGCGCGCGAAACGCGGTTCAAGGCGTTTTTGGGCGATCTCCTTCGCGAGCGACTGCTTCGCGTGCCGGCTGCGACGGCCTGAGCGCCGCCTCGCGTTGCGCGTGCTACGGGAACGGGCCTTCGAGGTGACGATGTTCTTGGGCGACGTGCTTTCGACCTTGGTGCGAGACGGCGATCACTGGCGGTGCTTCGTCCCGAGCGACTGGATGCAGGGGCGAACGGCCCTCGGCGGGTTGCTCACGGCCTTTGCGGTCCAAGCGATGCGCGAGGAAGTCGGCCCGGGCGTGCCGGTGAGGTCTGTGCAGACTGCATTCATGGCGCCGGCGGCGGGTGAGCTTCAAATTCGTTGCCGCGTGCTTCGGCGAGGTCGATCGGCGCTCTTCATCGAGGCGGAGGTCCACGCGGACGGGGTGCTCGCAACGAAGGTTCTTGCGGTGTTTGGCGCCGTGCGCGCGTCGTCGGTGAAGGTTCCGGTGGCCTCAGCGGGTGAGCCTTCGCAGCCCGATGCGTCGCCGCGCCTCGGGTATATCGAGGGCGTCATGCCCGAGTTCACGCGGCACTTTGAGTTTCGTTGGGTGGCGGGTCAAATGCCCTTCACGGGGTCGACGGGGTCGCACACGGAGATCCTCTACCGCCTCGTGGACCCGGAGCCCCTCGACGAGCGGCATGTGGTCCTCTTCGCCGATGCACCGCCGACGCCGGGAATCTCCATGCTCGAGGCCCACGCGCCGATGGCGAGTATGACGTGGTCGCTCGAACTTTTTGAGCTGCCGAAGCACCTCGACCCGCAGGGTTTTTTTCGTGTGCGGCAAGCGGTGGAGCGCGCCGAAAACGGGTACCTGACCCAAACCGCGACCCTTTTTGCGCCGTCCGGTGAGGCTGTCGCGCGGAGCCATCAACTCGTGGCGGTGTTTGGGTAGGTAACCGGCTGTGCCGCTTCAGAAAAACGCGTCAATTGTGGCCCGAGGCGCTTGACGCGAGGCCCGTATGACCTACGGTAAATGCCGGGCGCCTCCTGTTCGGGACGGCGCCCATTGTGGTTTTGACCGCGTTTTGGGCGCGTTAGGCCGCGTTTTGGCGGCATTGCCGCATTTCAGACCGACATCAAGATTGAGGAGCGACACGAATGGCAGCCCACAGCTACCCATGTGATTGGAAATCTGGCTTTGCGATGGACCCGTCCAGGAAGCAGCGCGTGGGTTACCTGACGGCGTTCACCGGCCTCGGGACCCAAGTGCAGGCGCTCGCGCAGGACATGGAAATTTTCACGCCGTATGGCGCCGCGCCGACGTACCCCGGCATTGCGATTGCCGCCGAGAAGGTCAAGTGCGTTGGCATCATCGAAAGCGTTGAATACGGCGGCGGCGTCGGCGACCCTTACGGCTTCAACGTCTACATTTCGGGCAATAACTCGCAGAAGCT
>CAIQDA010000135.1 GCA_903870415.1 uncultured delta proteobacterium | reverse complement strand
GTCGGTTTCCGCCTCGCTCGCGAGCACGTACGTGTGCGCATGCGATGCGAATTGCCTGAGATGAACCGCCATGCAGAATGCACACGCCGGGGCGACGAGGAGAGCGGCATGGGTCACGCGCCGAAAGCGATTCGGCCAGGTCACGCTGCTGCGCATCGCTTCGTCGAGGACCCACGAGGCGGCGATCAAGAGAGCGATGAGCGTTGCGAGCACGTGCGTGTGCGCGAGCACGAGGGCCACGGCGGCCACCCGAAGGTTCGCCCATGCGCGCCGGTCATCGTCGGCGACGACAGCGACGAGTGACGCGACGAGAACTACTCCGAGGCCGAGCCCCAAGAGATGGTTCGTGAAGCCCCAAAAGAGTGCAAAACTAGGCAGAAGCGGCACGAGCAACAGGTGCGCTATCGCGTGCGTTCGTTGCCGACGAAACAGCGCGAAGGTCCCGACGACGAAGAGCTCGAGCGCCACCACCACGATGAGCCGCGCGGCGAACTCGACGGGGAGCGGCGGCGAAAGCAGCGCCACGAGTTCGTCGAAGAGACCGTTGTACGTAAACAAGTTCGCGACATACTGCTGGCTCGCAAACGACGTCGGGTCCGCGAGGCGTCTCAACACGGCACCGATGGCGACGTGCTGCGGGTAGTCGACGAAGGGCGGAAGGGCTGGGACGAAGAAAAGCAGCGGAAAAAGCAGGGCTGGAAGCCGGTAGGCGAGGGGCACAGGCTTCTCCATGGACGCGGCGCGTAGCACGGAACGCACACCGCTCTTCGTGGCAACGCGGCGAACTTCCGTTGCGACGTCGTCGACGGGAGCGGGGCTCGATGGCGAACGCTCTGAGGCGCGGAGCTGGGCGGATGCAGCATTCCGCGCTGGATTGTGGGCGCGGCGAGGCAGGCGCGGTGCGAGCCGGTGATCGCGCCTTGTTTCGCTGTCCGTGCGCGTGATAGCGGCCCCGTTCAAGAAGTTTCACGAGGAAAACATGGGTCTGTCGATTGGTATCGTGGGTCTGCCAAACGTGGGAAAGTCCACGCTCTTCAACGCGCTCAGCTCGGCGAAGGCGGAGGCGGCGAACTACCCGTTCTGCACCATCGAGCCGAACGTGGGCGTCGTGTTCGTGCCCGATCCGCGCCTGCAGGCCCTCGACGCAATCGTGAAGGCCGAGCGCATTCTGCCGACGACGATCGACTTCGTGGACATCGCGGGTCTCGTGCGCGGCGCTCACAAGGGTGAGGGTCTCGGCAATCAGTTTTTGTCGCACATTCGCGAGGTCGACGCGGTCGTGAACGTGGCGCGATGCTTCGAGGACGAGAACGTCGTTCACGTGGAAAATCGCGTCGATCCGGTGAGCGACATCGAGATTGTTCTCGTGGAGCTTTGCCTCAAAGACGTCGACACGGTGCAGAAGCGTCACGAGCGCGCGCGCAAGAATTTGAAGGCGAACAACCCGCTCGACAAGCTCGCCATGGACATGTGCGACGCCCTTCTCGCGCACCTCAACGAAGGCAAGCCGGCGCGCACCTACAAGCTGCCCGATCACCTGGAGGCGGCGAACACGCTGCGCGACATGCAGCTCCTCACGGCGAAGCCTGCATTCTACATTGCCAACGTGGACGAGGCGTCCCTCGCCAAGCCCGAGGCGAACCCGCATTGGGTGAAGCTCAAGGCCTACGCCGACCTTCACGAAGCGCCGCTCGTCACGGTGTGCGCGGCGCTCGAGTCGCAGATAGCGGAGCTCGACCCCGCCGACCGCCCGGACTTTCTCGAAGCCGCGGGCCTCAAAGAGCCGGGCCTCAACGCGATTGCGCGCGCGGGCTACGATCTGCTCGGGCTCCAAACCTTCTTCACCGCGGGCAAAGTCGAAGTGCGCGCGTGGCCTATCAAGCGCGGCGCACGGGCACCGCAAGCGGCGGGCGTCATCCACACGGACTTCGAAAAGGGCTTCATCAAAGCGGAAGTCATCTGGTGGGAAGACTTCGTGAAGTTCGGCGGTGAATCCAAATGCCGCGACGCGGGCAAGCTCGCGATTGAAGGCAAAGAGTACGTGATGCGCGACGGCGACGTTTGCCATTTTAGGTTTAACGTCTAAGCGCGCAGGCGCAGCTTCTCGCACGTGCGATATGCGGGCGCCGGTTACCCCGCGATTTTCGGCGAAGAGTATCTGCTCAAGCGAAAGCTCGCGGACGGCAAGGGCGCGGATTTCGTGCTTCGGCGGCGAATTCCGCTCCGTCCCCGAATGCCGGGGAGTCGCAGCCCGAATCGGGGGGAGTTCGGTGCCGGATGGGGGGGGGAGCTGTCGCTCGAACATCGCGAACTTGTCGCCGACCTTGGGAAGAAGCCGCGGGTCGCAAAGCTGCGCGCGGCCATCGGCACCCTCCTCGCGAAACGGTGGTGGACGCCGCGTTGCTGTCGAATTCGAGCGACTGGGGCAACAAACTTTTTCCATCGGTCGCCGCACCGACGGCGCCGCATGTAGAATGCAACCTTTTTGGCAAGCATCGGGTCGCCACACATGACGACGTACGCTTCGAGAATCGCTCCGTGCTCGCGGCTGTCCGTCCCCGCTGAGCGTTCTGCGCCGAGCGTGAGAAGCGTTCCGAGCTCCCAAATGACGTCGCGTTTCGACGAAAGTTCCACCTCGCTCACATCGCGTGACTCGCCGCGCGGGCTTACGCCAGGTGGCCACGGCCGACCGCGGCCCGTGATTTCATCTGACACGCTACGCGGGGGTGCTGGCCTCGAACGCGGCGCTGCGAGCGGAGGTGGTGCCTGGTCACGCGAGGGAGAATGCGCGGAGCGACGTGACGAACGACACGGCACAAGGCGAGCTATTCGCCGGGGAGATGGCGCACCGGTTCGAGGAACAATGCGCAGAAAAGAAGCCAACGCGGCATCCGTGGGCATGGGTGTTGCGGCGGGTGTTCGCCGTGGAGGTCCTCGTGTGCGTGCACTGTGCAGGCAAGTTGTGCCTCGTGGCGATTGCGACGGAGGCTGCGGCCATCAAGCGGATTATCCGCGACGAGCGCCGCCGCGAGGACCGCCGGGTCAGCGGATGTTCGCGTTTCGCTGAGGGACACGGAAGAAACGCTGCGGGACTTCGCAAAAGCGAAGCGGCCGGCGGTGCGGAAGCGTGCGGCCTGAGTTTGGGAAAACGGTGTTGAGGCTGAGAAAACGCTCGCGGAAACGATG
>CAIQDA010000134.1 GCA_903870415.1 uncultured delta proteobacterium | reverse complement strand
GGATTTGAACCTGTATGCTTATGTGCATGGGCGAGTCTACGTCGCGGTGGATTTGGAGGGGCTCGCAGACAGACGAGCGCCCGATCCGGCATCGTTCTCTCCTGCGTTTTATCGAGGCCTCGCCAAGATCGAGGACGACCTGAACTTCAAACGCGGATCGCTGCTGAGGATCATGTACGCGGAGTCGCGCATGCAGCACGACGCGCAGGCCGTGGATAGGAACGGGAAGGCGAGCGGCGGCTTCGGCCTGATGCAGAACGTCGATCCTTCGGTCGGTCGCTTGATGTTCGGTGAGCATGTGAAGGGCAAGTGGATTGACCCTACTCAGGGGCGTGAGCTTTCGGGAGCCGAATGGCGAGGGATGGACAAGCTGGCCAAGGAGCTCATGCGTCAAATGCCGGAGAACCAATTGCACGTGGTTCGTGGGTATTGGACGACGATGTTTGGCAAAAATGGCTGGTCGGGAAAAGATCGGTTGGATAGCGAGCAGCTTCACATTCGGGCGGCGGGAGGCAAGGGCACCGGAGGGCCGGCAGAGGTTGTGTTCCATGGCGAGCTCGTGTTGTCTGAGAAGGGACTGAAGAATTACGGCGGAAATGCCGGGCTTGACCAAAACAAGGACCGACGCGTCACTGGCGACGAGGTCGTCGCAGCGCAGCGCAAGGCGGTGAGGGAGCCGGAGTTCACGGGCTTCAAGAACGCCTTCCTTGATGCAACCGGGGGCGACGGCCGCGCGTCCGCTGCCACGAGCGCGGCATCGGGCGCCGGCGTGACGGAGGAAGGCAAATGACGTGGCGCCGCGCTACAGTCTGCGCTTTGGCGTTCGTCAGTGTGCGTGCGGCGGCGGGTGGGCGAGCTCCGTGCTTTGCGAACGCGGAGGAAGAAGCGGGCTTCGTGGAGGCGAGACCTCAGGGTCATGTCGATCCGATGCATTTCCACGGTGATTTGGCGGGAAGAAGATATAGGACCACCGTCCACCGAGCGCTCGAGAGAGTTTTGGCGGCCGAGCCGCAAAGAGGACCGTGCGGGTTTGGACTTCTCAACGAGGGTTCGGCGCCAGCGAGTCATAATTACGGGGTGTTTGAGCTCCGAACGCCGCCCGGGCGGGATGAACCGTTTGTGCTCTTCGACGCCCTCGTCCGCTGCGGACCTGCTCGCGCGGAGTCGTTCTACATGGACTTGGACGGTGAGTACCCGAAGGGGGCGACAGACATGTTCTGGGGACGCTGGTTCGTGTCGCCGAGCGGAGCGAATGTGACCCGCTGGCTCGACGCGGGTCGGGATTCTCCCACGGTGATCTTCGCCCCCGACCTCAATGGAGACGGCGTCGACGAGATCGTCACCTCGGAGCCCGCCAAAACCAAGGGGCGCGTCGTCCTCGCGGCGTGGGCGTTCCTCGACGAGGCACCTTTGCCGTCGCGCGTCTGGCAGTCGAAACCGATTCCTGCGCGTGGCGACTATCGATACAATCCGGCAGATCTTTTCGTGAGGAATACATCGGCCGGCACCACGGAGCTCCGTGTGTGCACAGCGCTTCGAAGCTGGAGGGACACGAAGCGATTTTTGATCGAAAAGTCGACCTCGACCTGGCGAGACTGGCGAAGCGAAGGCCCAGCGTGTGGAACGCCCGCGGAACTCGACTGGGCCACGAACGACGCGTGGCCCCCCCAGTGCGCGAGAATTACTCCACAGCCGACGCAGCCTTCCGTCGACGGCACCGGCACCGTGACCGACGGTGGGGGCGTGCGTTGAGGGCTTCTCCAGGCGTCGTGGGCGCTCGCGACGATTCGTCACTTCACGATCGCTACGCGTTCGATTCCCTGGGAAACATCGTGGAATCGCACGATGACCTGGATGCCTTCTGGGATCGTTCGCTGGGTGCTCAGGCGATGGATCCTGCGAAGCCATACCAACTTCGCTTCGCGACGAATGAACCGTTCACGCCTCCTAACGCCCTTCGCGGGTGGCTCGATGCGCAATACGACGACGCGGGAAATCTCACCGCGATGATCGTGCGCCGTACCGCGAACATGACGCCGTCCGGCAGCTCCGGCTGGCAACGCTTCGCCTACGCGTGGGACGAAGTCGGTCGCCTCATGAGCGCGAGTCGCTGGGATCTGGCGTCGTCGCGGGATTACGCCGTCGAGCATGACGTATCGTCGCGGCTGGAAAATCCACCGCCCTCGCGCACAGCCGATGCCAAGATGGCGTATGTGTATGACGGTGCCGACGAGCGCGTCGTGAAGACCACGACGGACCGGAACAACGTCGCGCGGCACACGGTCGATGTGTTTGCAAACTACAAGCTTCGCCTCACGACCGAAGCTGCAACCGCCGCGGGCTCCGATTACACGCTCGATGGGACAACGGAGCGCGTGGAACTCCAGAGCCACGGCGTGACCGTGGGACGCGTCGAGACTATGGCGACGGGCGCATCCACGCTGGCCACGCCGGGACAGCGCGTACTGCTCGTGCTCCACGATGCGCTCGGAAGCGCGGGAATTGTGCTGGATCGGGAATCAGGCGAGCTCGCGGAAGCCGTGACCTATACGGCGTATGGACAAACCGAGAGCGACCTGCGCCCGGAGCGATTCGGGTCAAACCGCGAAGACGAGCGCTTCACGGGCAAGGAAGAAGACGTCGAGGTCGGGCTTGTCTACTTCGGGAAGAGATACCTGGTGCCGGCGATGGCGAGGTGGGCAAGCGCCGACCCGCTTGCGGTGCATGCGCCCGGTGAAGCGGATTTGAACCTCTATGCTTATGTGCATGGACGGGTTTTTGTGGCGGTGGATTTGGAGGGGCTTGAGGATGCACCGACGCACGATGTGAGCGCGTCGCTCGACGCGTTTTCCGAGCTGGCGAAGTCGGGCGCCATTCGGGGTGACAATGCCGCGGTGGGTAAGCAAATCAAGGCACTCGCGATGGACGGGTTCGTGGATGTCAAGGGGCGAGCAGGAACAATGCGCGCGTATTTCGACGTGCGGCTGCTTGAGGACCTGGTTTCGCTCGCAACGGCAACGAAGGACTCGGGCGGTATCTCATTGCAGAGTCTCGCACGGTGGCAGGTCGGGCCGAACATGCCCGACGGCAATCGTCACGGGAGGAGGGTGACGGGCGAGACCGACACCATGGCGATCATGGCTGCCGACATTTCCTCAATCGGTGGTCATCGTGTCGACCTTTCGGGTAATTCCAACCGGACGGGCCGGTTCGCCTGGAACTCGCGCCAGAACGACTCGTTGCTCGCTGTTGCGGAACTCAAGAATCTCGCCCGTCACGAAGTGAGCTTCGGGCTTCCCCGCGCGGGTGATGGTGTGCTGCGTGGCGACGGGACGTACGGACAGAACCCGTCGCGCGACGTTTTCGTGAGCGGCGGACCGTTGGGGCAGTCGCCCGGCAATTGTGCGGGGAACTCATGCCTTTCGCACCTCCAGCCGGAGGGTGCGACGATTCTGAACGTAGTGATGCATCAACCAGGCGGTCCGCAAGTGAAGACGATGTACCCCGACGCGCCGAAGGAGATTCACCTTCAGGTCGAGGGGGCACCGGTGCTTGCGCGGCGGGGCCCTGCGCCTTCGGGTACGAGCGAATGAAGATGTTGATATCGGCGAAGGGCGGACGCCTCCTATTTTGCTCGTTGTTATTGGCGCGGGCTACGGAGGCTTTGCCGCACGGCGCGACAGTTACGATTTTCGGCGACGAGATCGATT
>CAIQDA010000133.1 GCA_903870415.1 uncultured delta proteobacterium | reverse complement strand
CCTGGGGGAATGCAGCTCCCTCACGAGCCTGCACGGCCTCGAAGGGCTCACGGCGCTGACGCGGCTGGGCCTGGAGGGTTGCAGCTCCCTCACGAGCCTGCACGGCCTCGAAGGGCTCACGGCGCTGACGAAGCTGGACCTGACGGGTTGCCGCTCCCTCACGAGCCTGCAGGGCCTCGAGGGGCTCACGGCGCTGACGAAGCTCGACCTGTCGATGTGCTTTTGCCTCAAGGGCGTACCTGGTGGCCTGCGCCAAGTCACAGGAAAGGACATCCGAGCGGTCCAAGCGTGGGCGGCGTCTAAATAAGAGACCGTACGGTTGAAACCATCGCTTGAAGACGTGGGCGCGGATTCCTGGTTTGAATGTCCTATGCGCCGCGCTTGAGCGGCAAGGATTTCGATCAGCAAGGCTGAGTGACATGGGCGAGACGATGACCTCGATGAGACCGAACGATGCCTGAACGAAACGACTTCCGATGGCCTCAAAAGGTCGCGCGGTTCCGCATCACGGATCCATTCCTGCGCCTGGTCGTCGCCAAGTACGAGAATGAGATTCCTTGGGGCTCGACGGTGAAGGACTCGTCGACGCTGCTCACGCACGTGAAGGAGCGCATGGTTCCGCGGCTCTTCGCACGCGTCGCTTACCCGCCAAACGAGGGGGAAAAGCACTACTACGTCTCGCGGAAACACATCGACGTCGACCTGGCGCTCAAGACGGACCAAGGGCTCCGGCGCGCGGACATCGCCGTCGTTCGAACGACCCTCCATCAACTGGGGCGCGACGCCGCCGAGCAGAAGCTCGTCGAAGTCGTCAACAAGCGCAAAGCCACGGCTTTTCGCGCGTGGTTGACGTTCTTTCGAAAGGCGTACAAGGACGCGCGTGCGTTTGCGCTCCTGCTTCTTCGGCCGCTCTTCGAGCTCGCCGGCGCGGGGAGTCGGCGTAGCGTCCTGGCACCGTCCGCTCAGGCCGTCGCCTGGCTTTACAAGCGCATCGCGGGGGGACGCGTCGCGCCAAACGAGGACCTCGCCCGTGCGTATTGCAACAAAGTCGCAGCCGAATCGGGGCCGGTTGTGTTGGAAAAAGGATGGTACCACTTCGAGTGCGGGAGCAACTCCAGTCGACTCGCCGCGTTTGCGCAGGGCTCCGGTTGGTGCATCTCGATCGCCGATTGGGGAGCACGGTACCTCGAAGACGACGACTTCTTCATCCTCCGGAGCAACGACCGTCCCGTCGTCGCGCTGCGAACGGGCGGATCTTTTCCGGGCGCCGAGGTCTATGAGTGCCAAGGTCGCGGCAACCGAGAGCCGTCCGAATGGGGCGAGGACATCGCCCTCTTTGCGTCGTCTCTCGGGCTGGAGGTCATGCACCGCCGCGAGTTCGTCGATGCCTCGACCTCCAGCGCTGAGACGTTGGCCGCGAAGCCCCTCGCCTGGTGGCGCGAACGAGCCGCCCACTGGCCGTTCGCCATCCTCGTCGCTCCAGCGCCGATTCGGGCGCAACTCGAAGGCGAAGTTCGGCTCGCGGCACTCTGGCAATCGTTCGTCCCCGCGTTTCGGAAACCCGCGGAGGGTCTCTTGTTGAACGCGACCGAATCCGACTTTTCGGACCTCATCGAGCTCGACCCGTACAGCTATGCGTTCGTGCCCGAGGAGTGGAAGCAGAGCGAGGCGCTCCGGCGCGTATGTCTCGAGCAATGGCTCCTGCGTGCAGAGCGGGACGTCCTCACGGAAAACGAGTTCCTCTCCCTGCCCGACTTCGTCCGGAACGACCCGGGCTTTGCAAAGCACGCGGTCGAGACGGTAGGCGCGATCGTTCATCAACGCCCGCGCAACCGCGAGGAGAGGGCCGCGGCGAGCCGAATCAACGAACTCATGCCGGCTCACCTGCGCGAGGACCAGCGCGTGGCCCGACTGCACCTCGTCGACACGTTGCTGCGGAACGACGATGGCATCTACATCGACGAGCGTTTTCCCGCCGAGACTCGCGAGCGCGCGGACTTCGCGTCCCTTCGCAAGCAAGCGTGGCTCCAGGCCATGAACGCCCAGCCCCCACTCTGGTTCGCGCTTCCCGACGACCTCCGCGTGAAACCAGACTTTCAGCCGCTCGAGGGGGAGGTGCGAAACGTCGACCTCGAGGCCTGGGTCGCGAAGGTCCGCGCAACGCCCTGGCTCCTCACGCAGAAGGCGGCTGTGCCCAAGGGCCTGCGCCTCCATCGACGCATCCTGGATGCCTACCGTGACGGGTGGCTCCCGCACTTGAGCAAGTCCCCCTGGCGAATATGGGTCCAGTTTAGCCAGACGTACAAAAGCCGTGTGTACATGTCTCCGGCCATCCTTTACGACGCCCGCGTCCTCGAT
>CAIQDA010000132.1 GCA_903870415.1 uncultured delta proteobacterium | reverse complement strand
GCTTACTTTGAACGGCGGCAAACTGGGAATGCGACCGCTTGAGGGAATGCTGGCGGCACGAAGAATCGAGGTGGACGCGGGAGGCGGGACGGACCCGCGCGAGGGCGCGTAGGTTTCCCGTGGAGAAGGCTTGGAGATCGCGGCCATGGTCGTGCGGTTTCGGCCGCCGCGCTTGGACTCGTAGAGGGCTTCGTCCGCCGCCTTGAAGAGCGATTCCCAGGACCCGTCGCCCTGCGGCCACGCGGCGACGCCGATGGAGCACGTGACCGAAAAGTGCCCGAGCGACGACTGAAAGACCGTGGTCGCAAGCGTCTCTCGCACGCGCTCGGCCAAGAGGAGAGCGCCTTGCGTGTCGGTGTGGTCGCAGAGCACGACGAACTCTTCACCGCCAAAACGCGAAACGATGTCTGTCGCGCGCTTGGTCTCCTTGAGAATGCGTCCAAGGCCCTTGATGACCTCGTCGCCGACGTCGTGTCCGTAGGTGTCGTTCACCTTTTTGAAGAAGTCGATGTCGGTGACGAGGACCGAGAGCGGCTGGTTGAAACGCTGCGCCGCTTCGATCTTTTGCGCGCCGAGTTCGAGCATCGTTCGCTTGTTGTAGAGCCCCGTCATCCCGTCGGTGGTGGCGAGCTGCTCAAGCTGTTTCATCATTCCGGCGTTCGCCAGCGAAACGGCCAAGTGGCTCGCGAGCACTTCGAGAAGCGATCGCACCGTGTCGCCGAAAGCGCCGCGGCGACGAGCCCCGAGCACGAGAGTCCCGAGGGTTCGCTCGCCGGAGATCAACGGAAGAACGACGAGGGACGGCACAGCCGGAAGCGCGTGTTCTTTCGTGAGAACCGAATGGGTCGCCGCATCGAACTCGCCACGATACGGGAGGGATACACGCATCTTCACCGCAGACGAAACGAGCCCGTTGTTCGGCGAAAACGAAAGGCCCGGCAAGTGCTCAAGGTCGATGCCCTCGGCGCAGCGAACCGCCCTGACCGTGTGCATCGGCGCGCCTTCTTCCGATGTGCGCGTGAGGATCGCAAAGTCGAGGCCCGACATTTCGTGAGCCGCCGCAATGCCCGCTTCCACGACTCCGTCTTCGTCGTTCACCGCGCTCAACGCCTGCACCGCTCGGTAGAGCTTGCTCTGCTCAACTCTGGCCTTTTCCAGCTGAACGAAGAGGCGCTCGTTGCGAATCGCGCGGTCGCAAAAGCGAGCGGCGAGGCACGCCAAGGCCTCCGCGTCTTCGTCGAATGGACGGTCGTCGAGGCGATCGATCGCGAGAATGCCGACCAGCTCGCCGCCCTCCACGATGGGCACCGCGAGGAGCGCACGCACCCCTGGGTCTTGCGTGTAATACGGCACCGCGAGAGCTCCGCGCTTGGCTTGGAACCGGCCAGGACGGGGGCGTGCCACAAGCGCTCCAAGAACGCCGGCGCCAAGCGGAATGGGTGCATCTTGCACACAATCGGCAAAGCTGACGAGTTCGCTGATGCGCAGGTGCTTCTGATGGACCCACAGGAGCACGGCCGTGTGGGCGTCGAGAGACTCGCGAAGCAGCGACAACGCGAAGCGCGCGGACTCATGGATTTCGATCACGCTCGCCTGCGCGAGGCGCTCATCGTCGCGCACTTCGGTGCTCACGCTGCTTGTCGGAACAAGGAGGCGGTAGCTTCGCGCGTCTTCGCGCATGCGGTTCATGAGCTGCTCGGCGTGGGCGCGTGCGAAACGTCTCGTTCGAGCGACCTCGCGACGTACGACCAGCGCCGGCACCGCCAACACTGCAACGTCTGCCGCGAGACCCGCCGCCGAGGCTCCGAAGGCTCCACGCACGGTGAGGAGTGCCGCCGCGACGCCGAACACCGACGCCGTTTCGAGCGTCGAGGCCGCAAGCACCATCAGCGCCACACGAGGCGCCTCGAGGGCTGTTGCAAGGCCGGGAAACGCTTGGTGAAGGGACGCCCACGCCGCAAGGCCCGCCAAGGCGACGTCGAGGTCCGGCAACACCTGCCCTCGTCGCCGCGTGGTGACCCAACGATGCGTACGAAACGCCGCAAGGCCGGTTGCTACCGTCGCAAGAAGAATGGGGGCGGCGTCGGGCTCGCGCGCCGCAACAACGAGCACGCCCGCAGAGACGAGCAGCGACCACGTGGCCCGCGCTCCCCTGCGAAAAGCCAGAAAGGACGTTACCAGCACACCACCCATGGTCCGGGGGTAACTGGGCTGTCCGAGTGCGGCCAAGTTCCTGCGCCCCTTGACACCGATGCACGAACGTTTACTTCCCAACGCATGTCGTCCACGCCGGAAGTTCTCCCGTTTCAAGCCGAAGTCGCCCAGGTCCTGCGCCTGGTGGTTCACTCGCTCTATTCGCAGCGCGAGGTCTTCCTGCGCGAGCTTGTGTCGAACGCGTCGGACGCCCTCGACAAGCTTCGATTCTGCGCCATCACCGACCCGTCGCTTTTGGCCGGAGACGATCGCCTTGGCATCCGAATCCACGCCGACGAGAGCGCGAAGACGCTGACCATCTCGGACACCGGCATCGGCATGAGCCGCGACGAGCTCGTGAAGAACCTCGGCACGGTGGCTCACTCCGGATCAAAGGCTCTCCTCGAAGAGCTCACCAAGCGCGGAGAGGGCTCGGCGCCGTCACTCATCGGCCAATTTGGCGTGGGTTTTTACAGCGCATTTCTCGTCTCATCGAGCGTCGCGGTTACCTCGCGCGCAGCCGGAGCCACGGAGGCTTGGACCTGGACGAGCGACGGGCAGTCGTCGTTCACCATCGAGCCGGCGGAGCACGCCGAGCGAGGCACCACCATCGTGCTTCACCTTTCCGAAGCGGGGGCCGAGTTCCTCGCGCCATGGCGCGTGCGCGAAGTGGTGCGTCGGTCGTCGAACTACATCGGTTACCCCATCGAGCTCGAGGTCGAGAAACGCGCCACCGAGGGCGGGCCCCTTGAGAAGGTGTGGGAGCGCATCAACGAGGCGAAGGCTCTTTGGCAGCGCCCGAAGGCCACGATCTCGAACGAAGAATACGAAGCGTTTTTCCACGAAGTAGGCGGCGGGAACGGCAAACCGCTCGCGTGGTCACACTTCAAGGTCGAGGGCACGACCGAGTTCGCGGGCCTTCTCTACTTGCCGAGCGAGCGTCCCTACGACTTCTCCTTCGATGGCAAGCAACGCGGCCTGAAGCTCTTCGTGAAGCGCGTTCTCATTTTCGACGACTGCGCCGAGCTTGGAGCTCCATGGGCGCGCTTCGTGCGCGGCGTCCTCGACTCGGACGACTTGCCGCTCAACGTGTCGCGCGAACTTCTGCAAGACTCGTCCGTGGCGCGCACGATCAAGAAGCAGGTCACGAAGAAGATCCTCGATCTCCTTGAGGAAACCGCAACGGCGAAGCCGCGCGAATACGAGGTCTTTTTCCAGGCTTTCGGCGGCTTTCTCAAAGAAGGCGCAGCCAACGACTTCGAGCATCGCGAGCGCCTGGCGAAGCTTCTTCGTTACCGCTCCACGTTCACGAGCGAGGGCGCCGAAAGCGCGAGCCCGTGGGTCAGTCTTCCGGAATATGTCTCGCGTATGCGTGACGGTCAGACGGCCATCTTTTACCTCGTCGGGGACAAAGCTTCGGCCGTGGCATCGAGCCCGCACCTTGAGGGACTCAAGAAGCGCGGCTTCGAGGTTCTCCTTCTCACGGAACCCGTTGACGGCTTCGTCTTCGAGGGCCTGCGCACCTTCGACGGAAAAGAACTCGTGTCGGCGCTCCACGCGGACCTTGATCTCGACGCGACGGAAGACGAGCAAAAAGCCTACGATGAGGCCGAAGCCAGCGTCAAACCGCTCCTTGATCGCGCGACCGAGATTCTCGGCGGCAAGGTCGAAAGCGTGACCGCTAGCCAGCGCCTCACCGACTCGCCCGCCTGCCTCGTCCTCGGCGAGGGCGGCCTGCCCGCGCACCTCGAACGCATGCTCCGCGAGGCGGGTCAGCCTGTGCCTCCCCAGACGCGCATCCTCGAGGTCAACCCGTCGCACCCGCTCGTAAAGGCGATTCAAGCCCTCGACGCGAAGGAGCCCGGCAGCGAGCGCGTCCGCGAGTTCATCGAGGTTCTCTTCGATCAGGCGGCGCTTCAACAAGGCGCAACGCTCGACGATCCGAACCGCTTCGCGCGCCGGGTCACCGACCTGCTCACGAAGGCCGCCGAGAGTGCAGCTTCTGCGTAAATGCTGAAGTTCTGAACGGACGAAGGCTCGGCGTTTGCGAGCCTTCCAATTGACGAAGCGCATGGGTCAGGTACGAAACCGGCCCATGCGTTTTTTTGTGCCCGCCCTCGCCGCTGTCTCTCTCGCCGCATGCTCCGCCGAGTCGTCGGGCCTGGACCGAGCCCTTCCCGCGCTACCGGACGCCGCTCTTGGCAACGATGCGGGAGTCACCCTTGATGGCGGCTCCGTGCAGGATGCATCCACCACCGTCGACGCAACGACGCCGTTCGATGCCGCGCAAGTCGATGCCGCGCAAGCCGATGCCTCAAGCCCCGACGCCTCGCCCGTCGACGCTGGAGTCCCAGCAGATTCTGGGGTTTTCGATGCGGGAATCCTCGACGGAGGGAATCTTGATGCGGGTAGCGCAGACGCGGCGGCGGTCCCCTATGGCCACACGATCGTGATCGACGGCATCAACGACTTCACCGCAGCAGAAACATTCGCGACGAGCACGGCTGGATATACGCTGTATGTTGCATGGGATACCACGTACGTGTACGTGGGCACCCGCGGGAGCGACGTGCAGTCGACCGCGACGATGAACAAGTGGTGGCTCCTCTACCTCGCAGGCGATGCGCCGACCGCGTCGACCGGGTCGACTGGCGGACTCACCTACAACACGCAAACGCCTGCGTTGCCGTTCCCTGCCGCATGGCACGTGCGCTGGAAAACGACGAACGATTACACCGATGCGAAGAGTTGGGTCGGCGGCGCGTGGACAGCCTCCAACCTTTCGTTCGCGAGCAACGTCTTTCGCGGCAGCGGCAACGACTTTGTCGAGATGCGCATCGCCCGCAGCGTTCTTGGAAACCCAGCCACGGTTCGCCTCGTCAGCGCGTTCATCAACGAAGCCGGGGGCAGCGAGGGCACCTTCGCCGGCGCCCCATCGACCGCATTCGCCGATGGGTACAACCCTGCCTATACGAAGGCTTACGTTTTCACACTCGCCTCGAACCCGCTCGGCGCGTCGCTCGTTCCATGAGGTTTTTCCCTCACCAATAGAAGAAGGGGCGAGTCACGAAGACCCGCCCCTTCTTCTATTGGGGGGCGTTCGGGCTCAGCACCCAAACGCTCCGAAACTACGCCGTCGCCTTGGCGAAGTTCGCCGACGCGAAGTCCCAGTTGGCGAGGTGCGCGAGAAAGGTCTCGATGTACTTCGGGCGCGCGTTGCGGAAGTCGATGTAGTATGCATGCTCCCACACGTCGATGGTGAGGAGCGGCGTCTGGCCGTGCTTGAGCGGAAAGTCCGCGTTGCCGGTCTTGGTGACGTCGAGCTTCGAGCCGTTCCACACGAGCCACGCCCAGCCGGAGCCGAACTGCGTGGTGGCCGCGGCGGTAAACGCCTCGGCAAACTTCTCGAAGGAACCGAAGTCGCGATCGATGGCTTCGAGGAGCGCGCCCGTGGGCTTGCCGCCGCCGTTTGGCTTCATCGAGTTCCAGTAGAACGTGTGATTCCAAACCTGCGCCGCGTTGTTGAAGACGGGGCCTTCGCTCGCGAGGGCGATGGCTTCGAGCGACTTCTCGGCCTCGGGCTTGCCGTCGAGGAGCTTGTTGAGGTTGTCCACGTAAGCCTTGTGGTGCTTGCCGTGGTGGAATTCGAGGGTCTCTGCCGTGATGTGCGGCGCGAGAGCATCCTTCGCGTAGGGAAGTTCTGGGAGCGTGAACGCCATGTTCGGCCTCGTCTCGGGTGTTGATTTTTGGCGCACAAGAAGCGCGCAAGCCGTGCATAGCGCGGTTTTTCCTGCGCGCGCACCGCCTTTGGACGAGCGAACGTGTTCGCGTCGCTCACAATCGACGGCACTCCTTGCAACCGGCTCGCACCTCCGCTAGGGCAGCACTCTCGCTACGGGGTGTAGCTCAATCTGGTAGAGCGCCTGGTTTGGGACCAGGAGGTTGCATGTTCAAATCCTGTCGCCCCGACTTTTCGAAAGCCAGCCTCGCGGTTGGCTTTTTCGTTTCGCTCGTTTCGCTCGTTTCGCTCGTTGCGCTCGTTGCGCTCGCTTCGGCAGGCCTTGAGGCACCGGCAGACCCACGCTGCCGCGTTTTCCGAGTCCGCCCGAGCAAGCCCCGCACCCGCGCCTTGAGGCCCGTCAGGGGCTTTTCGGCGCCGCGACGCAGCGGAACCCAAGAATGGGAAGTCGCGCGAATTCGGGCCAATCCCAGCGCCGCGTCGTGCGGAGCCCTGACGGTTGCGCGGCATACCAAGAGCCGCCGCGAACGACGCGCCCCTCCTTGCACAGATTCGCATCGGCGTAGGAGCACGGCTTCGACGAGGTCCACTCGAGAACGTTGCCTGTGAGGTCGAGGACGCCTTCGGGCGACGCGCCCGCTTGAAACGCGCCTACTTCGCACGTCCCCTCGGACTTCTCGCGTTGCCAACAGACCTGCGCCGACGGCACCGCGTCGCCCCACGGGTACTTTCGACCTGCAGGGCCGCGGGCGGCGAGTTCCCACTCTTCTTCCGTGGGCAAGCGCTTGCCGACGGTGCCGCAGTAGTCCGCCGCCTGGCGCGCCGAGACGCAGTTGGCGGGATGGCTCGGCCGCGAACTCCCGTTGCATGCCGGGTCCGATCCGGCCTCACCGCACTTGCCCGAGGCCGCGCACTTTGCGAACGCCTCCACCGAGACCTCCGTGCGATCCATGCAGAATGCACCAACTGTCACCGGGTGCGCCGGACGTTCGTCGTCGCCGGCCTCGGCCGAACCCATCGAGTAGGTTCCGCCCGCGATGAGCGCTGACCCTGCCGCGCACGAGGGCACGCCGGCGGTCTTCATCGGGTCCGGCGGAGCGATGGGAACCTCGTTCGGCACGCACGCCTGGCCGCTCCACTTGCTGCCTGCGGGGCATGCCACGTTCGCCGAGACGCAGTTCTTCCCGTCCCATAGCGTGCTCGCAGGGCACACGACGCCGACGACGCTCGCGGACCCGCCCTTCGTGAGGGTCACGGAGAGCTCGGTGGTCGCGCCCTCGCCAACGGTGGCTGTGACCACTTGGTCGACGTAACCTGGCGCCTTCACCACGATAGCGTGCCGACCTGGGTCGACTTTTCGCGGCAGCGACGCGGCCACCGCGGGCACTTCGTCGCCGTCGAAGAACACTTGCATCGGCGTCCCTGCTGGCGCGCCCTCAATGGAGAGGCGCAACGTCGCGATGCGCTTGGCCAGGTCTTTGCTTCGTTCCGCGGCCTCTTTGCGGGCCTTCGTAAAGGGCGCGGGCTCGTTCTTCGTCGCCGGCATGCGCTGGACGGCGAGGTAGACGTCGCGCGATTCCAAAAACAGCCCGAGCTCCGCGAGCGTGCGCCCAAGGGCTGCGCCGGTCGAGGGAACAGGCACGAGCGCGTACGCCGCTTCAAAGTCTTTTCGCGCCGCCGTGAAGTTCTTCTCTTTGAACGCCTTATCGCCGGCCTCAAAAAGCGCGCGCGCGGTCTCTTTGTCGGACGCGCTCGGTTCGGACGATACCGCGACCCGCGGCGCAGGCTGGGCTGCAAAGCCTCCCCGTGCTGACAAAAGAGCCCCGACGGCAAGCGCTGAGCGCAAAACGAAAAGCTTCATCGAGCTGGAATTCACCACGAGCACGCCTTTCCCGCAAGCCGAGCCCACGAAAAGCGAGAGAACCCACAAGCACGACGGTCTACCGACGAAGAGGCAGACGGGCACCACGTGCCGATCATTCATTCGCCCCGATGAAAACGAGCGCTCACACCCGCAGCGGAAGCGCTCGAACGCAGGCCTCGAAGCGGTCGAGACCTTGCGACAAAATGCCTCGGGAGGTCGCGAACGAGATGCGGATATGACCTTCGGCCGCCGGCCCAAAAAAGACGGGAGAGCCCGGAACGACCGCGAGTTGGTATTCCGTTTTCAAGCGCGCGACGAGGTCGGGCACCGCGAGGTCGAGCGACGAAACATCGGGGAAGGCAACGAAGGTTCCCTCGGGCGAGTGGCACGAGACGCCAGGCAGCGCGTTGAGCCTCGACACTGCGTAGTCCCTTTGCTTCCCGAGGTGACGCACGAACCGTTCAAGCCACGGGTCGCCGGAGCGATAGGCGGCGGCGGCGGCCACTTGCGAAAGGGTGCTCACTCCATACGCCGTATCTTGCGCGTGGGACATCGCCACAATGCGCTGATGGGCCGCGAGGTCTGGAGAAACGAGCAGGCCGACACGCAAGCCGGCGAGGCCGTAGCCCTTCGAAAAGCCAAATACGCTGAACGTGATTCGTGCGGCCTCCCGCCCGAGCGCGGCGACCGAGGTCAAGGTCGACGGCGCGTGGACAATGTCCGCCCACACTTCGTCTGAAAGAATGCGAAGATCGTGGCGCAGTGCGATTTCCACGATCGCCTCAAGCTCGTTCCGTGACCAAACCCGACCGAGCGGGTTGTGCGGGTTGCAAATGCTGATCAGGCGCGTGCGCGGTGTGATGGCTCGCTCAAGCTCGTCGAGGTCGTAGGCATATCCGTTCTCTTTGCGGAGAGAAACGCGCCTGACAACCCCGCCCGCGGCGACGACCGACCGCTCCAAAAGGAAGTCCACTGGATCCGGAATAATCGCCTCAGCCCCAGGCTCGTCGATGATGAGCTTCGCCGCGAGGAAAAGCGCCGAAGCCGCGCTATCGGTCACCATGATCTGCCCAGCATCACAGGGAATTCCGCGACGATCACGAAGTCGCTCGGCGGCCCCTTCGCGCAGAAGCGGCAGACCTTCGGCGGGCCCATACGACAGATGTCCATCGCGCATGTACCGAGACACGGCCTCGGTGATGACCGTCGCGACGGGGAAGTCCTGATCCGCTGCGGTGAGAGGAATGACGCCGTCCGGAAGCGTTGCCCAGCGGTAGTTGAACGCTCGCTCCCGAAGCACCGCGAGGTTGACTTGGTCGTCTGCGAAAAGCGGATCATCGGCTGCCGGTGGCGGCACGGTTGCCCGACTGCGTCGCTTGTCTTCGATGCGCTGAATGCTGTCGAGGAACGTGTCGAGGGTCATTTGCGCGCCCTCATCGCCGCTCATGTCACCGAAACTCTCGGCGAGGTTGGACGACGCCGGCGCGATGCCAAGCAACGTCGCATACCCTGCAAATTCGCTCATATCGACCCGTCCGTCCCGGTCCGAGTCCATGAGCTGAAACAGGCGCGTGGCGCGACCGCGAAGGCTGTGAAGCGCCGCGCGACGTGGGGACAATTCGGCGACGAAACGGCGCAGGGTCGACGAGGTCTCTTCCGAGGCCGCCACCGCCGACAAGAGTTCGTCTTGGCTAATATGCCCGTCGCAGTCGGCGTCAAGCTCGCGAAAAAGCGTGTCCTCTTCGTCAGGCGAAACACTGATTCCCAAGAGCTGGAGCGATTGGTGCAATTCGGAGGGGTCGAGGAGACCGTCTCCGTCGATGTCGAAAAGACGCAAGAGCGTCATCAGCTCACCGACCGGAAGCGCAAGGTGTTCCTCGAGTTTGGACACCGCGCCGTCGACATAGGGAGAGCCGATCGGGGCAGCTTCGTCCACGAACTCCGCGAGAATGCGGCGGCCTCCATCGATAAAGGCCGAAACGTCTCGGCGGCGGTCTTCACAAAACCCAGCAAGCGTGGCGGGAAGCGCATCGGGCGCGTTTGCGATCGGACGAATCGCGTCGGCGAGCATGACGGCGTCTTCAAGGGCCGCACTTACGCCTTGGCTCGTGAACGGCAACACGGGATGCGCGGCATCGCCGAGGAGCACGGCGTTGTCACAAGCCAGCCGCCCAGGGACGTCGGCGTTGAGCGGGCGCCATAGGTGCGCAGTGCTGAAGTCGGCCTGCGCAAGGTAGCTTCTCACGAGCGC
>CAIQDA010000131.1 GCA_903870415.1 uncultured delta proteobacterium | reverse complement strand
GCGTCGCGGCCGATCCGCACTCCACCGTCGGCGAGCTTGCGGAGGCGGGGCACGAGCTTCGTCAGCAGGGAGCCTTCGCGCCGTGCCTCGCGGCCTTCGATCGCGTGGTCGCCGAACGCGATGGCGGCGAGATTCGCGTCGAGCGTGCACTCTGCAAGCTTGGTCTTCGGGACCCTGAGGGCTCGTTGAAAGAGCTCGACGCAGGCATCCAAGCGGAGCCCACGTACGCGCCGCTGTTCTTCTACCGAGGCGGACGTCTTGCCGAGGGGCACCGCTGGCGTGACGCGAAGGCGGCGTATGAAAAATACCTGCTTCTCGCCCCCGATGGTTCGCTCGCGGACATGGCGAAGAAACGTCTTCGCATGATCATGGCGACGCTCGAAAAGTAGTCGATTCGCGCGGGAGCTTCAGAAGCCTGGGTCGGCGCTCGTGCCTTCGAGACGACGACCCTTGTGCGGAGCGGTCGCGGGCGTGCTCGGGCGCGACGACGTTGCTGGGGGCGCGTCGCTGGGCGCGTGTTCGGCGTTCGTGAGGCCCGAGTCTTCGAGAGCTTGCGTCGAGCCCGCGTCGAGTTCCGCCGTCGTCGTCGATGCTGCCGGAGCCGAATGGGGCGCGGGTGCTTCGGCGTTTGGGCTCGATCGACGAAGCAGCGCGACCGTCCCGAGCACGGCGAGGAGCGCAAGCGTGGCGGCGAGGGGAATTCCAATGCGCGAAGGCGGCGCCTTGCCAGCTGGACGCGCGTTGGTACCTTCGCCGCGTTCGGTGCGTTCGCTGCGTGGCGCAGGGTGATCGCTTATCGGTGACTGCGCGCTGGGCGGCATCGAGGCGTGCGTGACCGCAAGGGCGTCGATGGTGCCCGCGGTGGCGATGCGAGGCGAGGCGAAGGCGACCTTCGGCGCGACAGAGAGAGCGCGATCGAAGGTGTGATCAAGGCGACCTCGCTCGGCCGCAACGTCGGCGAGGGCTTGCGCCAGTTCGGTGGCAGACGCAAATCGTCGCGCGGGGTCGACGGTGAGAGCGCGCGCAACCCAACGGTCGAACGATGGCGGCAAGTCCCGAATGATGGAGCTGGCAGGCAGAAAAATGCCTGTGCAAATCGATACGAGAAGTTCTCCGAGCGCATCGCTTTCGAAGGGGAGCACGCCGCTCACGCACCGGTACGCAATCACGCCGAGCGACCAGAGGTCGGCGCGCGCATCGAGCTCTTTGGCCCCGCGAGCCTGCTCCGGCGCCATGTAATACGGCGTGCCCATCAGCGCGCCCGTTTTGGTTTTGGCGTCCCCAAGCGATGCGCTCGCGCCGCTCACTTTCGCCACGCCAAAGTCGAGGACCTTCGCGAGGAACGTGCCGGGCTCTTCATCGACGGCGAGGAAGATGTTGTCGGGCTTCAGGTCGCGATGAATGATGCCGAGGTCGTGGGCTTGTTGGAGCGCGCGGGCGACCTGGACCACGACGGCGGCGGTTTCGTCGAGGCGAAGGCGACCCTCGCGACGGAGGCGCTGCTCGAGCGACTCTCCAACGAGGAATTCCATGACAATGAACGGCTCGCCAGAGTCGGTGCGACCGTGGTCGAACATCTCGACGACGTGCCGCGATTGGAGCGAAGAGGCCGCGCGCGCTTCGGTCTCAAAGCGGCGCTGCGCGTCTTCATCGTGCACGTGCGCAAGGTTGATGAACTTGATCGCGACGCGTCGTTTGAGGGACTCGTGCTTCGCTTCCCAGACGCTTCCCATGCCGCCAACGCCAATGCAGCGCACGAGTTCGAGGCGTCCTACGCGGTCGCCCGGGCGGTGTGCGTCGTCGAAGGGCGGCGGCGGAAAAGTCACGACGCCAACGTAGCGGAAAGCGAGGTCGCTGCGCCAGCGCGAGGGCCTTGACGCGGACGCGTTCCCGTGGGGAAAGGGCTCATGGCATCGATCGCGGTTCGGCACCCGAAGCTTCCTGCGCCCTCCGACCCGGACGCGCTCTGGATTGTCGACTTGAGCGGGTACATCTTCCGCGCGTACCACGCGGTCGCGCCGCTCAGCAGCCCGACCGGCGAGCCGACGCATGCGGTGCACGGAACGTTCGCGATGCTCCAGCGTCTCATGGACGACTTCGCGCCCGCGAATCTTGTAGTCTGCATGGATTCGAAGTCGCCTAGTTTTCGAAAAGAGCTCCTCGCGACCTACAAGGCGAACCGTCCGCCGGCGCCGCCCGACTTGTCATCGCAGATCACGCGATGCGAGCAAGTTGCCAGGTCTTATGGGTGGTGCGTCCTGCAGAACGAAGGCGTTGAGGCCGATGATCTCATTGCCACAGCGGCGCGCTGGGCGCTCGTGGACGGAATGCGCGTCGTCGTGGTTTCGGCTGACAAAGACCTGCTCCAGCTCGTGCGCAGCGAGGACGATCGCGTCGTGTCGTACGACCCCGCGAAGGAACGCGTGCTCGATGCCGCGGCGGTGGAGGAGAAGTACGGCATCAAACCCGAGGCCCTCGGCGATTGGCTCGCGCTCGTTGGCGACACCTCCGACAACATTCCTGGGGTGCAGGGGGTTGGCCCCAAGACCGCGACCGACCTGCTGCTATCCTATGGAAATATGCAGGCCATTCTCGATGCTGCGCCTTCGATCAAGAAGGACAAACTGCGCCAGTCGCTCCTAGCGGCCACGACCACGCTGCCGCTCTCGCGACGCCTCGTGGCGCTCGATGATGCCATTCCAGTCGTGTTGTCGCGCGAGCTCGTGCGTCGCGGCGATCCGCATGTGGAGCAACTGCGTGCACTCTTCACGGAACTCGGTCTCACGCGGCACCTGGCACACCTCCCCAAGAAGGTGCGTTCCGACGACGCCACGACTCTTGCCTCCTCGACCTCGGCGTCCGCCGCGCGCTCAGTCGAAAATGCGGCCGGTTCGGTGGTCTCGTTTGATGATGCGCTCGAACTCGTGAACCGCGGCGATTCCCTCGGTGTTGCGCCGGTGCTCGTGGGCGAGGGCATCGACGCCGTGCTCGTGGGCGTCGCGCTCGCATCGCCATCGAAGTCCGTTTACCTCCCGGTGGCTCATCGCACTCTTGGCGCGCCGCCAACACTGAGTGACGTCGAACTCGCGAAGCTGCGACACGCGCTTGCGACGCGAAGTGGGGTGACCACGGTCCTCCATCGGCAAGCTCTCGACGGACTTCTCGGCGAGGCGCCGGGCGCCCGCATCCACGACGCGCAACTGCTCTCGTACTTGGCCGACCCGGATGCCCCTCGAACGCTTGCGGCATTTGCGCAACGCGTGGAAATTGACCTACCCGAGGCTCCTCAAGGAAAGAAGAAGGCGCCCGCCGAGCCTTCCGATTTGCGCACGATTGAATCCGTTGCCGACGAGTCGGTGGTCGAGGCGCGCATCCTTGTGGCTCTGACGCCGGCGCTCTTGGCGAGCGTTGAAGCGGCGGGTGTGGGTCCGTTGCTTGACGCCGTCGACGTGCCGCTCCGTGCCGTGCTCACCGCGATGGAACGACGTGGCGTGGGCATCGACGTCGACGAACTCGGTCGGCAGGCGGTGCGTGCACGTGCCGCGCTCGGCGAGCTCGAAGCGAAGGCGCAACGCATCATTGGTAAGCCCATTTCCTTGCGATCACGCAATCAGCTTGAGGCTGTCTTCTTCGACGACCTGGGGCTTCCGGTGCTCAAGAAGACGCCGAAGGGGGGCCGCTCCATCGATGCGGAGGTCCTCGAAGAGCTCGCGGAAAAACACGAACTGCCGCGGGTGGTCCTTGAGCATCGCGAACTCGACAAGTTGCTCGGAACGTACCTCGAG
>CAIQDA010000130.1 GCA_903870415.1 uncultured delta proteobacterium | reverse complement strand
GCTACGAGGAGGCCCCGCTCGTTGGAGGCGCATCCGACGCCAATACGACGGCTTCGCTTCGTATTGCGACGATCGACGGACTCGGACCGCGCGGAAAAGGCTTCCACACGCTCGACGAGCAAATCGAGCTTCGATCGCTTGTTCCGAAAGCCCGCGCCCTTGCGCGATTTCTCCTCGCCCGTTCCCTCGGAGCTGGTCCACCGCGCGGCGTGTGAGCGACACAGGCGCACGCGTTCGCCATCGCGAACTGCCCGCGATGCGAAGAGAACCCTTGCTCTCCCGGCCGAAACGATTAGGGTCCGCCCCCACTCGCCGAACCCCATGGCGAGCTCGGGGCGTAGCGCAGCCTGGTTAGCGCACCAGACTGGGGGTCTGGGGGTCGCTGGTTCGAATCCAGTCGCCCCGACGAGCAACCGACGAAGCCGAGCGGAGACGAAAGTCCGAGCTCGGCTTTTTCGTGTTGCGCGTGAGCATCGGTGGGAGGCGAGATTTGCGCAGATGCGCTAACGCACGGCCGGTGACCGCGACGCGCGACGACGATGACTCCCCGCTCCCCGACGTTGGGGGAAAGTCGGGACGGTTTTGGCACCGCGCTTGGCATTCGAAGCGGTTTCGATGGATGGCGATTGCATCCATTTGCGTGCATCTTGCACTCATGCCTTGGCGCATTCTGCCCGCGTCGAACCTCGAATATCGTGACGTCGAAGGCGAGCTCGAGATCCTTGCGGGGGTGTTCGAAGAGGCCCCACCGCCGCCGCCTCCTGAAGTGCCTGCGGCGCAGCCTTCTGCCAGCGAAAACGCGAGTGCCGACGGCATACTCGACGCCGGTCCACCACGGCGCGATGCAGCGGTCGATGCAGCCATGGTGGACGCGGGCGCCGGGGACGCGGACTCCGAAGATGCCGCCGTGATCGACGCGAGCAGCGATGCGGATTCGCTTACGGACGCGGACACGGTCGAGGGTGGCCTCTTCGCTTCGCGCGCATTGAAGGGCGCCGACGAGCTCCTTGGAACGAGCGCGGGGGTCTCGAATGCCGATCAGTATACGATGGTGATGATCGACGTGGCCGAGCTGCGCGCCGACCCGCTTGGCACCCGTGTGCCCGTGTTTCTTTCGGCGATTCCCGAATGGGAGAAGTTCACCGCTGGACTCGACATCGACCCGATTCGCGACGCCGATTGGCTCGTCGTCTACGGGCCTTCGCTTCGCCGCACGGGGAGAAACGTCATCGTCGTGCGCATGCACATGACCGATCAAGCGCTCGACAACGCCATTGCCGGTGTCTCCTCCCGTTACGCGAAGGGCGGTCCCATCGACGCCGGCGTCAAAGGCGTGAAGGCGACCCTTGGCTATGCGAATTTTTCCGAGCGCGTCTTCCTGCATCCGCAGCCCAAGCTGCTCGTGGTTGTGCCTCCCGACAAGGCGACCGAAGCGGCGCAAGCGTTTCGCAAGGCAGCGTTTCCGACGAAGCTCCGGCCAGGGGAGCTCGCGCGCGTCCACGTGAAGGCCCCGTCGAAACCGTTTCCGTTTCTCCCCGCGTCGATCACCGAGGCGCGCTTGTGGCTCGCAACGCTTGGCCCCGATGGCTTCCTGATTCGTGGCGAAGGAGACTGCGCGACGGAAGAGGAGGCTCAGGCCGCGGCCCCCGTCATTCGCGACGTGATCGCGCGAGAGAATAACCTGGGGGTTCGCCTCGTGACCCTCGGTCTCCTCGACGGAACGAAAGTCGATTCGCGCGGCACGCAGGTTCAGTTCGAAGTGCGCGCATCGCGTGAACAGGCGGAGGCGATCATGGGCTTTATGGCGGGGCTCGTGGGCGTGACTTGGCCCGCTCCACCGCCCGAGCTGCCGAAGCCAGCCTCACCGCTGCGACCTCGCTGACCTGCGAAAGTCGAAACAGCGGGTCGATGATCGCGCCGAGGCCTTGGCGAAACGCCTCTGTTCCACGTATTCTCCCGCGCATGACCGCTTTCGAACACGACGCCACGCGCGCCGGCAGCGAGCCCGGAGCCGAGAGCGACGAAGACAGGCTCGAAGCGGGCACCCCGATCGGGGAATACGTCGTCAGTCGCAAACTAGGTGCCGGCGGGTTTGGAGCCGTGTACGCGGCGCATCACGCGCTCCTCGGACGCGACGTGGCGATCAAAATTCTCCATCGTGCCGTCTCCTCGAATCAGGAGATCGTCGGACGCTTTCTGGCCGAAGCGCGAGCGGTGAATCAGATTCGGCACCGAAACATCATCGACGTTTTCGGATTCGGACAGCTCGAAGACGGCCGCCACTACTACGTCATGGAGTTTCTCGACGGCGAGCCGCTCGATCTCACGCTCGCCCGCAAAGGTCGCCTGTGCCTCGCCGATGGACTTCCGATTCTCCGCGGTGTCGCGAAGGCTCTCGACGCCGCGCACAGCCACGGAATCGTCCATCGCGACTTGAAAGCCGAAAACGTGTATCTTGCACGTGATGGTTCGGACGTGTACCCGAAGCTCCTCGACTTCGGGATCGCGAAACTGATTTCAAGCGAGCAGGACACCTCGTCTCGCACGCGGTCAGGCATTCAGGTCGGCACCCCGTACGCGATGGCGCCGGAGCAATGCCGCGGTGTCGCGATCGACGGTCGCGCGGACGTTTACGCGCTTGGAGTTCTCGCGCATCGCATCTTCACGGGTCTCCTACCCTTCGATGGTGAGACGGCGATGGACGTCATCATGCAGCACATGACGGCGAAGCCACCTTCGATGAGCTCGGTCGCCCACGACCTCCCGAGTGCGCTCGACAAGCCCGTGCTCAAGATGCTCGCGAAGGATCCGAACGATCGTTTCACGCTCGCGACGGAGGCCGTGGACGCGCTCGAAGAAGCCGCGACGCGGTACGGCGGAGACCTCTCGCGCATGGGCGGTGGCCCAACTCCGGAGGCGTCGTTTTCCGGATCGGTCGCGCGGCACTTGCGAGTCCCGACAATGCGGTCGGCCATGGTCAAGCCTGTCCGTTCGCTGCTCAAGAGCGGCATTTTCGCCTCCGTTGTGCTGGTCGTCGCCGCGTTTTTCATCGCACGCACGCCGTCGGTTCGTCTCGACCTCAACGGAACCGCGGACGAGAGAGCGACACCCGAGCCTGTCCTTGCGCCGCCTGCGCCTGCGGTTGCGCCCCCGAGCCCAGCCCCCGTCGCGACAGCGTTTGACGTTCAAATCATCGTGACGCCATCGACAGCGCGAATCATCGTCGACGGCGTCGATCGAGGCGAAGGACAAGTGACCGTTTCGCGCCCGGCGAACGCGACGCTCACGGTCGAAGCTCGCGATCCGACGTGCAAGTCGCGACTCGAAACGCTCGTCATTCGCGAGTCGCTGCGCCTCGAATGGGTTCTTGAAAAGGCTCCCGTGAAGGTCGTCGCGCCACCGCGACCCCGCCGCGTCCACGAGGTCCACTCGGATCTCGCAAACCCTCTCGACTGAGCCACGCCGGTCTTCGCGGAGAGCCATGACATTCGAATCGCTTCTGCGCCTCGGCGCCTTCTTCGTTGGAATCGCGGCAACCGCCGGATGCTCCACGCTCGAAGTTATTCCCTCATCGATCTGCGGAAACGGCGTCGTCGAGGGAGACAGCGAGGACTGCGACCCGGGGCAAACGGCCGTCAACGCGTCGCCAGCGCCAAGCGTCTCAACCCCGTCCGGAGCCTTCGCGTGCGCGCCGCCTGGAAGCCTCGCGGCGTGCCGCTTTCGTCGAAACGACGCGGGTGAATGCCCTCGCGCCATGACGTACGTCGCATCGCTCGATGCCTGCGTTCGCTCGACGGGCGGTTTTTCGAAGGCCGCCACGCGCATCGCGGACGGGGTCGCCACCACGAACATCACCCTCGCGGATTCAGACGGAAACGGGTCCCTCGAAACGTTTGCAACCTACAACCTTTTCGATGCGAGCCGTTACTTCTTCGAGGCACCCGCTTCGCGCGAGTTTTCCAACGTTCGACCGCATCGTCTTCCCGAGTGGCCGGTCCCTCCCCTGCGTACACGGACCGTCGACGGGGTGACCTCCGGCGCCCCCGATTCGGCGCGCAGCGTCCTTGCGCCCCTCACCACGGGCGTGACGATGCTTCACCGCGCGAGCACGGAGCAAACCCAACCCGACGCGCGCTTTGGCGATTTGGATCTCGACGACGAACTCCCTCGCAGCGCCATCGTCGGCGACAACAACATCGTGACCCTCCGCCGGACCTTCGCGCGAAAGGGGGCCGTGCGCGACGGGCTTGCCGCCATCGTCAAGTCTGCACACTTTCTCGACGCGGTGATGTTTTGGGCCCCGCCCGATGCGGCAGATGGCGCGATCGTCGACCACACCTCGGCCGACCCGGAAGCCACCGTCGACGCGACCGCGTGCGGCACGACGCTGAAATCCCGCGTGTCTCTGGCGGTTCCCGCCGACTCCGAAGTCGTCTTCACGGGACGCGCCAATGTCGTGCGCACGTCCCCATGCGATGAGTTCGTCGTCGCCTTTCGCGACGGCTCCGTGCGGATCGTCGAAAGCTGCGACGTGAACGGATGCGCGCTGCCCTCGAATGCGGTCAACGTGCTCTCGGTCTCGCTCGTCGCTCCGCCAGCGGGCATCAAGCTCCTCGAAGTTGCCGCGGCGGACGTCAACAGCGATGGCAACATCGACCTCGTGAGCTCGTGGTCAACGGGCGCCGTCGACACGGCAGCGCTGCGAACGAAGACCTTCTCAATCGTGCTCGGTTCGGGGAGCGGCGGTTTTGATGCGCCTATCCCGTTCACCGTGAACGTGGTGAACAATCCTGTTCCGCCGCTCACCGAGAACCTCTCCGGATTGACGGTTTTCCGTGAACGTCGCGACGACACCGGTGCCGAAGCGGGACGAACGTTCGCGGTGATCGCCGATCGCGTGATTCGATTCGACGGCAGCCTTGTTCCGGTTGAACCCGGCGCCGTCGCGGTTCTCGACGCGGTGCAGGTGACGTGGCCGACCGGCGCCGTTCGTTGGGAAAACGCTATCGACGAAGACCTCGATGCGGACGGTGTCGTGGACGTGGTGCTGAGAAGCGGACCGCGACTCTACGTGCTTCGAGGGAACGACTTTGGCGCGTTTGGAATCTCGCTCCTCGATGCCGGAACCAACGTTCGGTCGTTCGCGCTCGGCGACTTCGACCGCGACAACCTCGTCGACATCGCAGTGACGCATGAACAATACACGACGGTCCCAACTGCTTCTTCGACGACCATGACCTCGGTCGCCGTCGACGTTGCCTACGGTCAAGGC
>CAIQDA010000129.1 GCA_903870415.1 uncultured delta proteobacterium | reverse complement strand
TCGCGTCGCACAGGTCCTGCTTGCAGAATACATCGATTGTTTCTATAATCGCGTTCGCCTTCACTCCACGGTCGGCTACATGAGCCCCGTCGCTTACGAACTTAAGTCACGCGCGGCCACACTGGTCGCATAGTGCGCGTGTCCACGGAACGGGGGGAATCCCAGCCGGTGTCGTCGGGTCCCTCGACTCCATAGGGCTCAACGGCTTTTCTGGCTGGATGAGCTTTGTCGCCCACGCGTCGGCTCACTGCGTGATGGAGGTCGTCTCGGACGGTGCCGTTGTCGCTCAAGTCGTGGCGAACCAATGGCGAACCGATCTCGCAGAGCGCCGCCAAGGCGACGGCCGTTGGGGCTTCGCCGCTCCGTTACCTTCCGCGCTCCGGGACGGTGTTCACCATCGCGTCGAGCTGCGACTCGCGGGCGGTGCATCTCCTCAAGCGAAGCTGCTGCCGCATGCGCTCGACCTGGTCTTTCCCAAGGCGTCGTCGCAACCAATCGACTTCGTCGCGCCAGTCGTTTCGGCCCCTGCCCCGCACCGAACGTTCGAAGGTCCACCGGAACTTTCGATCGTCGTCAACTTCTTCAACATGCGCCGCGAGGCCGCGCGAACGCTGCAGTCTCTTACGCGGTCCTACCAAAGGGACATTGACGACCTTTCGTATGAGGTCATCTGCATCGACAACGGCTCGACCGATCCGCTTGAGGCCTCGTGGATCGAAAGCTTTGGGCCGGAATTTCGACTCTTTCGGCCTGAGCGCCTGCACCCTTCTCCGTGCCGCGCGCTCAACAGCGCTGCCGAACTTGCGCGCGGGCAATTCATCGCCGTCATGATTGACGGAGCCCATCTCATGACTCCGCGGGCCCTCGCCGAGGCGATTCGTCAGCTTCGGACGACCCCGTCGCCGGTGGTCGCGTTGCGCCACTGGTTTGTTGGCGGAGACCAGCGCTGGCTCTCGGTCGCGGGCTATTCGCGCGCCATGGAAGACGTTCTTTTCGATCGCATTCAATGGCCGTCGGATGGCTACGAACTCTTTCGAATCGGCACGCCAATCGGAGAAAGCCCAAACTCCTGGGTCGACGGTTTGGCCGAAAGCAATTGCCTGTTTGTTCCCGCCGCTCTTTGGCGTCAAATTGGCGGATTCAACGAAGCCTTCGAAGTACCCGGCGCGGGCTTCGCCAACCTTGATCTATTGAAGCGCGCGGCTGCCAGTTCCAAGGGCGGCGTGACGTGCATTGTGGGCGAAGCAACCTTTCACCAGTACCATGGCGGAACGACAACCAACGTGTCTGACCTCGAAAAGGACAGGCGCGTTAAGGCATATGCACGCGAATACCGGGCGATCTACGGCGAAGCCTTTCGGCCTCTCTTGCCGCACGAGGTGAGACTCGCAGGGTGTATGCGCAGCGCCGACGCGGCAATAACCCGTCAGCGACCGCTCTACCCGATGCCTCTTGGCGTCACCCGGCAAGTGAGGCCGATGCTCCGAAGTTCGGTCGTGGACGAGGGCATGGAGCTCTATCTGACGGGCGCATATGCCGAAGCTGGGCTCGACCAAACGACCCGGTGGCTGGGTTCTCCCGTGCCGCTCGCTCCGCCCGACGTCCTCGCGATTCTTGAAATCATGCGGGAGATCCGCCCGACCTGCGTCGTCACGACGAGTTCAGACGTGAATCTGCTGACCTTTATCGACTCTTGCTGCACGCTGCTCGGACTCGTCGGATGCCAGATCGTCCAAGCGAGCGCGCACCGCGGCGTCGGCCTGCCGGGACGCGTCACGGTGGTCGAAGGCGATCCTTTTTCGAGCGCAAGCCTCGAAGGCGTCAAACGTGCCGTGGGCAGCGCGGAAGAGGTTCTCGTGCTTTTCGAGGCTCCGGAGCACGTCGGCGCGCCGGTTGACGAACTCGCAAGTTACGCGACATTTGTCACTTATGGGTCGTACATCGTCTACCTCGGAACTGCCAAGGGACAACCTTGGCTTGGGTATTCGAACCATTGGCCAATGACTGCCATTCGTCGCTTGACGTGCCCAGGGTCGGCCTTCGCCATTGACCATGGTTTCGACCAGCACATCGTGACCTCGTGTCCGTCGGGTTACCTTCGGCGCATCGGCCGCCTTGTCGAAGTGGCAAGCGACGACCCTACCATCGACCTACTTGATACGATTTGAGGAACACGCGTGAATCGTTTTTGGAACCGTTTCATCAAGCCATTTTTAGAGACGGCCGCACCGCGGCGCATCATGGAGGTCGGCGCGGACTTCGGCTGGAACACCCGTCATCTCTTGGAGTATTGCAGGGAAACCGGTTGTCGTCTGGACGTAATCGACCCGGCCCCGCGCCCGGAGTTTGCGGGCGTGCTCGCCGCATTCAACGATGAATACGTTTACTTGCCCTACAAGAGCCTCGACGCGATCCCGATGGCTCCGTCGCCCGACATCGCGCTGCTCGACGGCGACC
>CAIQDA010000128.1 GCA_903870415.1 uncultured delta proteobacterium | reverse complement strand
GTCCGGCGACAGGCGGCAGCGCCACCAGACTCGTACGCGGCTGGGGAGCTTGCCATCTTCGCTGTCGACTTCTCATCGTGGTGCACCCGACGCCTGGTCGACACGTCGAGCCCGCCGTTCGCCAGGATCGACACGCGGCCGATGTTCGCCTTCCAATCGGCGATGCCCTGGAGCTGCGCAAAGACCTGAACGAGCGAGCGCGGCGTGGTGCGTTTGCCCGTCACCACCTCGGGGTAGGTCAGCACGAAGTCGATGCCGCGCGGATCGACGCCCGCCGAGGTCGCCCAAGAGGCCCACGCTTTCACATCGAAGCGCAGCGTCAGGTGAAGCATGCGCGTGAGCATCGCGTCGTCCATCGGCGTGACCGAGTAGTCCTCGCCTTCGGGGTTTGCGGTGCAGACGATTTGCCACTTCTGCGGCAAAGACCAAGAGAACATCTCGAAGTTCTGCAAGAGCTGCATCAGGCCGCGGAGGATGCGATCGTCGGCGCGGTTGATGTCGTCGAGCAGCAAAATACCGGGCCCCTCGTCGCGCGGCACCCACTTGGGCGGCAGGTATGCGGTGTACGCGTCCCCCACCTTCGTGGGGTCGGGATCGATCTTCATGGGCAGGCCGTGCAGGTCACCCATCTCCTCGAACTGTGCCGGCGCGCAGTACGCGAGCTTCCAGTTTCGCGCGCGCGCGAAGGAGACGACGGACGCTGTCTTGCCGAGGCCGTGCGTGCCCCAGATGCAGAGCGGGGTCGGCCGCTCGCCCGTCGCAGATTCGTTCCGAAGGTTCGCCTCGAAGCAGTACTCCAGCAGCGCTTCGATCTGTGCAGTGTCTAGCGTCTCACCGTAGGTTCCCATGGACGGCGACCATACCAGAAAAAATATAATAATCAAACCACGAATGCGCGCCGCGGAAGATGAGGTCAATCGCTTCGCGATTTTCGCGACACTCAAGATGTCTGTACTATGCACGCACGTCAGAAACGATTCCTTCGCATAAACGACGAATCGATATGGGCACCCACCAAAACGGCTGCGCCAGCAACTTATTTTATTTTCGCCAAATTTCCGAGCGATCATCCTCGTTGCTCGCGGACCTGAAACGCCCGAGGCAGCGGAGAACTTGTGGTGACGCGTTCCAGTTCGTGACCGAAGGCGTCTGCCATGAGGGGAAACCACTTCGGATAAATCGCCAGGTGACTCGGCAGGTCTTCGGGCGAAAGCAATTCCAAAAGTTCCAGCGAGCTTCCGGTGCCAAAGCGATGCGCAAGCGCAAAGGGAAGTTTATGGAAGCCGCCAAGTCCGACGAGATCGAGGGCGGGAAAGCGGCGTGCGAGCAGGGACAACGCTTGCGAAATGGACGCTGAAGGCGGTCGACGCTTCGAGCGCGAACCACGATGGTCCGGAAATCGACCGAGTGCCGGGACGGTTGAAGCAATCGCTTGTAGACGCGCGGCGCGGATTCGTGGCTTGAATGTCCTAGGAAGAGAGAGTGACATGACCAAGAAGGCACCAATGTCCACCGCGGTGGCGAAAGGAAAGCGTTGCTTCGAATTCAGCGACGGGTCGTCGAACAAGTTCTGGGAGATCCAGGTCAGCGGCGAGGGGTTCACGACGCGTCACGGGAAGATTGGGACCGACGGCACCGAGGTGAAGAAAGAATTCTCGTCGCCCGAGGAGGCCACGAAAGAGAGCGAGAAGCTCGTTCGTGAGAAGGTGAAAAAGGGATACGTCGAAGTGAGTGGAGGCGATGGCGCTCAGCTCGCGAAGCCGAAGGGGAAGGAGGTAAAGTCCACGTCCGCCGCTGCGGTCGATGGCAAACAGCTTGCGAGTATCCGCAAGCTACTGGGCGGAGCCGATTGGGCGTCGGTGCTCCAAGGGCTCGAGCAAGTCGAGGCACTCCACGACGAGGCGTTGTGGGACACGCTCGCCCAAGGTCTTGCGGTCGTGGGTGGCTCGTTGGTGGTGCCCCCAGGCTGTGAGGTCGATAAGCGGGCGCGTGCAGACTTCCGCGTCGCAGTGGCTCACGCGGTGATGCGTGGCGCCGGCCGACACGGCGAGATTACCAACGTGAACTTCAGCGAACTCACGCTGCCCGACCTCCGGTGCCTAAAGGGGTACAGTGCTGTTCAGACGCTGAACCTGTCGCGGTGCCGCTCCCTCACGAGCCTGCTGGGCATCGAGGGACTGACGGCGCTGATGGAGCTGAACCTGGAGGTATGCAGTTCCCTCACGAGCGTGCAGGGGATCGAGGGACTGACGGCGCTGACGAAGCTGACGGAGCTGAGCCTGCGGGGTTGCAGCTCGCTCAAGGGCCTGCAGGGCCTCGAGGGGCTCACGGCGCTGACGAAGCTCGACCTGGAGGGTTGCAGCTC
>CAIQDA010000127.1 GCA_903870415.1 uncultured delta proteobacterium | reverse complement strand
GAACCGAAAGGTCAAACGAGCCGGGAACGGTCAGGGACGTGGCCGCTTCGACGGTGACAAAGATCGTCTTCACAGCCAACGTATTGTTTTGGTACGTCAAGCGCTCGGCTTCGCCTGAAACGCCCGCATTTGCGCTCGCGGCGCAGGAGATGGCCGCAGCACATGCGGTCTCGGGTGAAGCGCCTGCCGCGCCCTCGATGACGTTGAGGGACGCATCAAACGTTGCGGCCGGTGTGGCCGTGATCGCAAGCGTCGTGCTCGCGGGAACGTCGATGCGGTAGACGCGTTCGCCGCCGCCGAAGCCCGAACAGCCGGTCCCCGTCGCGTAGTCGTTTGCGTAGAACTCGACCGTATCGCCGGAGCGCGTGCCGTTGCCTCCCGCAAGCGTGATGGGGGACGCCGTGGCGCACGTGTCGCCGACGAGCGGGTCCGTGACGACGGTGCGGAAGTCGTAATCGCCGAGCGCGTTCGTCGTGCTGTCGACCACGATGAAGTAACGCTTTGTCGTCGCGCCGGTGTTCGTTCGCGTGACGGCGTCAAGGCTCTGCGCGGTACCCGTGTCGTCGCCCGCGAGGCAGGTCCCGCCAGTGGCCACACACGTCAACGCACCGTCGAGGAGACTGATCGACGGGTCGTACGCGCCCACGCCGCGGACGCTCGAATAGAGTCGTTTTCCTGCGGGCACATCCACGGCAAAGACATGATCGGCCCACGTGGTGAGGGCGCAACCGACCCCGCTCGTGAAGGCATTCGTCGCGGCAGCTCCCATGGTGTAGTTTGCATGGATGTCACCGGTGACGAGGTCGGCATTGGCGCAGAGAGAAACGCCTGCGTCTGCGGTGGCAGAAGTCGCCGCATCTTGTCCGCCGTCCGTGGCCGCCGCATCGGACGAAGCATCACTCGCGGCGTCGCTTGCAGCATCGGACGCGGCATCGATCGCGGCGTCGCTTGCAGCATCGGACGAAGCATCAATCGCAGCGTCGCTTGTGGCATCGGACGAAGCATCGATCGCAGCGTCGCTTGCAGCATCATGGCCCGAGTCGAGGGCGGCATCGGACGCGGCGTCGTGCGGGGACGCGTCTTGTCCGGAATCACGACCAGCGTCTGTCGCAGCGTCGTACGGGGACGCGTCTTGACCGGAATCACGCCCCGCGTCGGGCGGCTCGCCGCTCAGCTCGTTCGAGTCGGAACCGCAGCCGATCGTCGCCACGCCAAACGTCAACGCGGCCAAAAGCGCAAGGGATGGTGCTTTCATAGGAGGCGGCCTCATTGGCAATCCAAGGGGAGTTGATCGACGCCGCGCTTGCAGAGTTCGCGCGGTGGAGTGGTTTCATGGATCTCTCCATGTCTTGAATGATGCATGCGATCTGCACGCAGAGAGACGTTGGCCACTTGCGATGCCACGAGCGCGCTCGACCAAACCGCGTTCCGATCGATGGGCAAAAGCGATCCCGCCACCGCCTCGCGAAGGGATCGCTCGACGACCGCGATTTCAGTTCGACGCATCGAGCCGGCGCCAAAACGCCCCTTGTCGATGCACGAGCGTGCGAGCGAGAGATACTCGTCGCACGCGAGCTCACCGGTTGATGTCCCGTAAAGGGGCGCGTCCGGCGTCGCGGATGCAGTGCCTTGGCCTTGACTGCAGGCTGCAAGCATCATCGCGACAATGATGCATGAAGAATGCACGGTTCGTTTTGTCATGCTCGGTCCCTCCGTGTGTGAGCGGGCCGCGACGTTGTCATGTGGGCGGCGCCTCCGTGACCCACTCGCTTGGAAATACGCAGGGATTCCGTAGATTCTTCGAAATGAGGCTTTGCGCGGCGTGAGATCCGACGGCTAACGAGCACCTATGCCGAGCACCGAACCGTCTCCTGTTCCGGGGTCCACATCCGCTTCGCTCGACGCAGTGCCGTGGCTCGAAGGGGGCGAGGGATGGACAGGTCACAACGCGCTCATTCGCCGAGACCGCCTCGCGTTCGCGCGTCTCGTCGCCGATGCAGCTCGGCCTCTCTCTCGCGTGAGGACGCCGTTTGCCGATGTGGTCGCGGTTGGAACACCGGAGACGGCGCACGAGGTTCTTGTCGAGCGTGCATCGGACTTCATGAAGTCCGCGATGTTGCGTTTCGTCCTCTACCCGCTCGGCGGCGATGGTCTCTTCACGAGTGACGGTGAGCTTTGGAAGCGCCAGCGAAAGCTCATGGCCCCGCTCTTTCACCCAGGCGCGCTCACCACCTACGCCGAGGACATGGTCGCATGCACCGAGCGCACCATCTCCTCGTGGCGCGATGGAGACGAGTTCCCGATCTTTCGGGAAACGACTCGCATCACCATGTCGATCGCGGGCAAGACGCTGTTCGACGCCGACACGTTCAGCGAAGCGGACGACATCGGCGCCGCGCTCACCGAGGCTCTCGACTGGACGGCGAGCCAGGCGGGTGCGCCCTTCGCCATTGCGCATCTGACCACGGCGCGCATGCTTCAAAAACTATCGGACCGGGCTCCTGCGGCGCTGAAAGGAAAGCTTGAGGCCGCGTCGTTGCGCCTCCGAATGCCTCTCTTTTTGCCTGGGAAAGAAGGGCAATCGCTCAGGCGCGCGCTCGACCGTCTCGACGCGCACGTGCAGCACATGATCGACGATCGGCGTTCGTCACCGGCGCGCAACGATCTCCTCGCGAGGCTTTTGAACGCGCACGACGACGACCTCGGTCGCATGAGTGACAAGCAGCTCCGCGACGAGGTTCTCACGCTCTTCGTGGCCGGCCATGAGACCACCGCAACGGGCCTCGCTTGGACGGTCGACCTGCTTTGCCGAAACCCGGAGTGGTACGCGCGCGTTCGCGAAGAGGTCGATGCGCTCGGGCATCGCCCCACGCTTGAAGACTTGCCGCGGCTCGCCGTGTGTTTGCGCGTCTTCAAGGAGGCGCTTCGCATTCATCCGCCCGTGTATTTTTTCGGCCGAACGGCCCAGCGGGACACGGTTGTCGGAAACGTGCAGATTCCACGCTTCACGAACATGGTCATCTTGCCCTGGGCGCTTCATCGGCATCCGCGCGTGTGGCCCGACCCCGAGCGCTTCGATCCGGATCGCTTCCTCGCGGCGAACGAGTCCGCACGTCATCGAAGCGCGTGGCTCCCGTTTGGAGCGGGGCCGCGCGTGTGCATCGGCAATCACTTTGCCTTGATGGAGGGGCCACTCGTCCTCGCGACCATGTTCCGCGATCACGACTTCGAGTTGCTCATGCGCGACGAGCCCGAGCCGTTCGCGACGCTGCGTCCGAAGAAGGGCGTTCCGGTGCAAGTGCGTAAACGCGTGCGAAAAGCCAACTGATTTCGGCGCAGAACAGGTCAGAACCCGAGGTCGTCGCCGGAGCTTGCGGGCTTGGATGCGGGCTTTGCCACGGGAGCTGCCGGAGCCGGTGCCGGCGTCGATGGGAGAGCCGCAGGTGG
>CAIQDA010000126.1 GCA_903870415.1 uncultured delta proteobacterium | reverse complement strand
GAGCACGCCGTAGCTAGAGGTCACGGCGCTCACCGCCCCGCGCTTGTCCCAGACGCTCGTCACGATGCTCACGCCTCCGGCACCTTGGAGCCCGCTGCTCGTCACGCCCGTGCTCTCGGTCACCAAGCGGTTCGCCTCGTCGTAGGTCATTTGCTGGACGTACGCGCGCGGGGCGAGGCCCTGCGTTTGCGTGGGGTCCGTTGGGTCCACGAGCGCGACGCGCTTCATGTGGCCCGTCACGCGCCCGCGACCATCATAGGCCAGCACGGTCTTCTGCGCCTTGTCGGTCACGCTGGCGACGCGGCCCGCGTAAGAGCCTTGCACCGCGAGGCCGCGCCCAAGCGCATCGGTCACCGTGCGGGTGTCCGGGTCCTCGAAATCGTAGCGGGTACACACTTCGTAGCCCGTGCACGTACCGGGTATGGGCGCGGTATACGCTCGATGGTCCGCGGTGCACGGCGAGTGATCCTCGGTGCGCACGCGGCCTGCCGCATCGTATTGAAAATTCACGCCGCAACCGCGCGCGTCGCTCGTGCCGACGAGCTGCCCCGCGTCGTCGTAGGCGTAGCGCCAGAGGCGCAAAGGGCCGCCAGGCGTCAGGTCCACGCCGTCGTTCGAGGTGTAGTTCACCGAGGTGTTGGGCTCCGCGTTCGCGACCATGCGACCGAGCGAGTCGTAGCGCACCCAGCGGTCGACGGTCGGAGCTCCAGCGGCGTTTCGCACGCGCCTCGTGATGCGCCGGACTTCGCCCGTGGGCAAGTAGCTCTTCTCGGTGGCGCGCTCTTCGAGCGTTCCGCCCACACGCACGCGCTCGACGACCGCTGTGGCGCGCCCGTGTCCGTCGACCTCGCTCGTCGCATAGGAGCCGTAATGCGGTCCGCCTACCAGGGAATCTTCAGCATCCCAGGTGTCCGTGCTGCGGGGATGGTGGACGACGTGGGCCTTGAGCGAGCCTGCCGTACCCCCACGACCGTCCTGCGCGTACTCCGCGACGGTGCGGCCGAAGACATCCTGATCGGTCTGTGCATAGTACATGCCGCGACCGAGCGCGGCCTGGCCCACGAGACTCGGATCTCCGCTCGCAAAGAACGGAACGTGACTGCGCCACGGACGCCCAAAGTCATCGAAGGTCACCGTTCCGCTTACGACCCAGGCCCCCGCGTCGCCGTCGTTCGCCTCGGCCACGGAGCCGAGCGCCCGACCGAGGCCGTCGGTCGCGCTGTAGCCTTGCCGATAGACGCCCGGCGCCACGCGCGTCTGCGTGTGCACCTTCGTCACGACCTCACCGGAGGCAGGCAAAACCCAGTCGACGAGGAGCTGCGGCTCCGCGGTGAGCGTGCCCGAGGCTGCGGCATCGGCCACGCGCACCTGCGTCAAGCGCCCCAGGCCGTCGTAGGTGACCTGGGTCGGCTCGCCGGCTTCGTTGAGCGTGCCAACCGGCTGCCCGAGTCCTCGATCGTGGATCGCCGCCCGCGTCAGCACCGTTGCCCCGCACGGTTGACCTCCCGCGCCCGCGGATCCGACTCCGCTCTGCGTGGGGTCGCCGTTCGCGACGCGCTCGAGCACGACCGCGTCTCCGTAGACAGCCTCGTAGCTCGTGGCGACGCAAGCGCCGGCGGAGGCTCGCTTCACGGTCACGTGCCCGACCGCATCGTACGAGAGCTCGCCAGTCGTCACGATGCGATCCTGCGAGGCATTTCCCAACACAGGAGCGATGGGCGCGCCGGCGACCGCATGGCGCCGATCGAGCGCGACCGAGCCCGCGAGCACCGCGCGCGTCGCGACGGGACGCCCGAGCGAATCCACGTCGACGAAGCTCTCTTTCCACTTCGTCGCGCCAGTGCTTGCACCTTGCACGTAGCCGTGGGTTTGCGCCCACAGGAGCGAACCGGGCCCCACGCGGGCCCAGTCGCTCACCGTCATGAGCAGCTCGTCTGGCGCGGTGCAGAGCGGGCGCGTGAGCTACGAACGAAGCGGTGAGCGCAAGGAAGGGAGCGTCACGCCCGGTGCAAAGGGTTGCCCGAGCGAAGGCAAGATCCGCATCATGCCCGCCTTCACGCACGAGAACGTGGGCGCAGCGGAGAGCCTCGGCCTCGCGTTCACGCAACCGACGCGCGTCGTCTACCTGCAGATTCGCGGCCTCGTCCGCACGATCACCGGCAAGGAGAAGGCCGAATTCTCGGGCCCTGTTGGCATCGCGAAAGAGGTCGCGGGCGCGGTGCGATCCGGCGTGGGAGACGCGCTCAAGACGCTGGCTATTTTGAGCGCATACCTCGGCTGGTTCAACCTGCTCCCCTTCCCGAGCCTCGACGGCGGCCGCCTCATCTTCCTCGGCATCGAGGCGATCTCGCGGAAGAAGCCGGATGCCAAGATGGAGGCGCGCATCCACGCCTTCGGCTTCATGGTGATGCTCGCGCTCGTGGCGTTCGTGAGCTGGGGCGACGTGTTCAAGAAGTAGTCGCGCTGAGTGCGCGAGGCGCGGACTACTGAGGAGCGCAAAAGTAGGGGTCCCAGGTGGTCGGATCGCTCACGCGGGAACAGACGAAGCCGATAGGGCACGACCCCGTGTCGTACTGCCCGCAATACTGGAGGCACCTGCTGGGGGGGAGGCCCTGGATGTAGAAGCAGTGGTGGGATTCGGGGCAGTCTTCGTTCACGAGGCAGTTCGGCGCACATACCGTTCGTGTGGCCGTTCCGTCCGCATGCCTTTCGCAGTGCTCGCACGTCGAATCCGTGCATTGCGCACCTGGCTTCGCCAAACATACGTACCGAGGCCTCGTCTCGCCGTTGTACCCGCAACGACCCGACAGACAGTCGTCTGACGTTTGGCACGCCGCACCCTCGGCCTGGGGTACGTGGCAGCGGATCGATTTTGGTCCGCAAACTTCGCCTTTCGCATAGTCACACACTTCGCAGTCCCAGCAACTCGCCTCGCTTCCGGCATCGCCGCACGAAACGGTCTTGAAGTTCACGCACGTAAAACCGGGCGTCCCACCCGCCGAGGCGCCGGGGCACCCACTCGCGCACGCGGGGGTGAGTCCTTCGCCGCGGTCGACACACGTCTGCACGGTGAACGGACATGCTCCTTCCGGGCACGCATCGACGCAGCGGTGTTCAAAGCACGCGCGCGACTTGCATTCGAGGTCGTCCAGGCAAGGGTCATGGTTCTTCAACGAGGGCACCTGCTGCGATGGCGCCGATGCGCAAGCGAAGAGCAGCGCAAGCCCGAGCGGCAGCGTGGATCGAGCGAGAGCGACGCGACGCGCGCGGCTCCCCGCAGTCTTCGCATGTACCATTCGTCCACTGGAGCACATACGCTTGAAAACCCCGAGCGTGCTCAGGACCCCGAAGCACTTCATCCAGCATTTCATCTTTGGTCACCTTAAGGTTCTTAGCTGGAGAGGCGGTCCCCAACTTTCGACGCGATTGCGCCGGAGAGTCTTCGCGAACGCGAAACTGTTGCGCGACTGCTAGTGCGAACGCTTGCTGCGGTCCAGTCATGAATCGCGTGACACGCCGATTGAGACGTCATCTGAACAGATGACATTTGCGCAGGTTGAGCGAAATTGCACGCCTCCATGCACAAAGTACGGTCTCTCGCAGTATTGCGGCCCGGAGAGGTCGCGTGGTCTCCAATCCGGAGTGGCGCCATAATTGCCGGCAGGGTAGGCGCGGCGGCGTCTGTCTCTCCTTGCGCGTCCAGCGCTTCGGCGATGCGAAAGCGTCACATCGACCGCGGTGGCACATGGCAGGTCAGGGGTTGGAATGCCTCACCGCGCGGCATCGCTGCCTTTCGCCAGCAAGTGCCTCAGAGCGCGGGACCAAGGTCCACACGACTTGCCTTCACATGGCGACGCACGCGGGGCGCCATGCGTCAATACGCCTTCCCGTCGAAGCTCCGTAGCGGCATCGCACTTGCGCGTGGCCCGTGACGCCTGGCTTCACGTAGAGGCGCTGCTTGAAGAACGGAATGCGCTGTTCGAGGCGTTCGAGAAAGACGGGTCTCTCGGGGTGCCGCCCCACCATGCCCAACGCTCGAGCCATTCGCTCGATATCCGGCCATGTTGAGCCGTGGGTGAAGCTCCGACCGCGCCCGGCCAAAACGCGTCTCTCAGCGCGAAGTGAGCAGCAAAAACACAGGGTATAAGCGCGGCGATGGCGGCACACCATGGGCATAATCGCCAGGCTTTGGAGCGATTTTGCCGCTATGCGACGCGTCCACCGATTGCGCTTGAGCGGCTCACGTGGCGATACGATGGCTGTGTGGAGTATGCGTTTCGTAAGCCGTGGCGCGACGGGACGCGAGCTGTGGTGCTGACACCGGAGGACCTGCTTGCGCGTTTATGCGCGCCATGGGACAAAGCCGCCGCCGCGTTTTCACCTGACGCGTTACGCGGGGGTGCTCACCTCGAATGCGGCGCTGCGGGCGGAGGCGGTGCCTGGTCACGCGAGGGAGAATGCGCGGAGCGACGTGACGAACGACACGGCGCAAGTCGAGCTCTTCGGCGAGGAAAAGAACGAGGCAGTGCGTATCGCGGCATCCTCGGGCATGGCTTCTCCGGCG
>CAIQDA010000125.1 GCA_903870415.1 uncultured delta proteobacterium | reverse complement strand
CTCACGCTGAGCAACACGCTCGATCAAGCCGTCGGCGGAGCTGGAACCGAAGCGCTCGTGCGTCGCCTCGAAGAAAGCATCGACAGGTCCCATCACGATTCGCGCACGCTCATCGCGGGCTTCGAGTCGCTCCTCGCGCAAGTGCGGCAAATCGACCAGCAGCTCCACGGCTCCATCCTTCGCCTTCGCGACCAAACGCTCGAGCTTCGCGTCGTCCCGATTGAAACCGTCTTCTCGCGGTTTCCCCGGCTCGTGCGCACCCTCGCCCAAAAGCTCGCGAAGGAAATCACCTTCGATACGACGGGCGGTGAAACCCGCCTCGACAAGGCCATGTCCGAGGCTCTCGTCGACCCGCTCATGCACATGGTGCGCAACGCCGTCGACCACGGCGTCGAAAAGCCCGAAGACCGCGTCGCGCGAGGCAAGAAGCCGCAGGCCAGCGTTCGACTTTCCGCAGGCAGTCGCAACAACCGCATCGTCATCGAACTCTCGGACGACGGTCGCGGCATGGACCCGGAGAAGCTCAAGGCGCGTGCCGTTGATCGCGGCATTCTCTCGTCAAGCGCCGCAGCGGCAATGAGCAACGAAGAAGCCTTCAAACTCATCTTCGCACCGGGCTTCTCGACCGCCGAACAAATCACCGACACGTCGGGGCGAGGCGTCGGCATGGACGTCGTCCTCACGAACGTCACCAAGCTCGGCGGCACCATCGCGATCACCTCCGCGGTCGACAAAGGCACAACGTTTTCGCTGCTGCTCCCGCTGTCGGCGGCGATTCAGCCCGTCCTCCTCGTCGAGGCCGGCGGTCGCGTGCTCGCGGTTCCCGAACGCTATCTCGCGGAAACCCTCGAGCTCGATCCGAACGAGAGGCAGCTCGTCGAAGGCCACGGCGCCCTCGTGTTGCGCGACGCGGTCCTCCCGCTTCACGACCTCGATGCGATTCTCGAAGCGCGACCCGAGGGCGTGTATTCTGCACGTAGACCAGTGGTGGTCATCCAGTCCGGCTCCCATCGCATGGGGCTCCTCGTGGACCGGCTCGTCGGTCGACGCGAGCTCTACGTGAAAGAAGTTCACCCGGCGATCATCTCAATCCCTGGCCTTTCCGGGGCAGCCGTTCTCGGCGATGGTCGCGCGGTGCTCATCGTCGACGGTGACGAGCTCTTGCGCCTCGCCGCCGACGCCCGCCGTTCCCCTGCGCTCCACGAATCGGCGAGCGCCTGATGCGGCACCTGCGCTTTCGTTTGGCGCACCACGTGCTCTTGTTCCCTCTCGATGCCGCAGCGTTCATCGAAAACGGCGAGGGCTACATCGGTCAACGGGTCGTGCGGCGCGAGGGATTCCTCGTTCCCGTGCGTGACCTCGTCGCCGAGGTCGTCGGTGAAGGCGCGACCACGCGGGCCGCGGTTCATCTGCGGCGCGGCGACGAACAGGTCATCTTTCTCGTCGAGAGCGCGGAAACCATCGTCGACGTGGACGACGGAGGATGGAAACCGCTCCCCGCATCGCTCGGCCCCCTCTCCCCGTGGGTCGACGCCGTCCAAAGCGCTACGGCCGATGCACCGCCCGCTTATCGCCTCGCGGTAGCTTCGGTTTGGCGTGAGTTTTCCCACCTCCCGAACGCTTCATGAGCGACGACGACCTGAACTCCAAACTCGCGGCCCTTCAGCGAACGATGGCGGATCTTCGCCATCAGCTCGCGTCGGGCGCGGCGATCCCGAGCGCGTTTACCGCGAGCACGCCCCCGACAAACGCGGCCGCTCTGCACGCTCCGCTTCGTGCGCCCACCCCGAACCCGCCGAAAGCGACCGAGCTCCTCCCTCCGCTTCCGCGCGGAGCAGCCGATCGCGAACCGTTCGTGAACTGGCTCGTGACCGCCGTTCGCGTGCGCAGCGGCATCGCGGTGGAAGAACAAGTTCGCCAGAAGCTCGCGCGCATCACCTTGCGCCTTCCGCTCACGGAAATCGAAAAGTGGCTCTCGCTTCTCGCCACCGTCGATAGCGCGCATCCCGAGTGGCTCGCGCTCCTCGAAAGCCTCACGAATCACGAGACCTACTTCTTTCGCGACCTCGGCCAGCTCGAACATTTGCAGCGCGAAGTGCTCGCTCCGCTCGTGGCCCGCGAGCGACTGAAGGCCGTGCCGTCGATCACCATTTGGTCGGCCGCGTCGTCGTCCGGCGAGGAACTTTACAGCGTCGCGATGATGCTCCTCGAAGAGCTCGAGAAAGCCGGAGAAGTCGAATCGGACGGTTCCTCAATCCGCGCCAAGAGCCGATGGCACCTGCGCCTCTTCGGAACGGACCTCTCGCGGCAGGCGGTCCGCTTGGCGACAGCGGGCGTTTACGACGCCGGGCCACATGCTTCGTTCCGCAAGTTTCCAGTCCGGTTCTCGAGGTTTCTCGACGCCGCGGTCGACGGCGATGGCCAATTTCAACGCGTGCGCGACTGCGTTCGCCATGGCGTCAGTTTTCAAACGTTCAACCTGATGGACGCAAGCCCGCCCATCAACCACTGCGACGTCGTGCTCTGCAGGAACGTCCTCATCTACTTTGACGTCGAGGGAAAACGCTCGGTGTGGGACCTCGTGTTTCGCGCGCTCGCGCTCGACGGCATTGCGCTTTTTGGCCCCACCGACGTGCTCGAAGATCGCCGCTTCACGCCGATATGGGGAAGCTCAACGGTGCTTTACCGCAAAGCGTGACCCGCACGCTTGAACGCCGCGCGCACACGTTTCATCGCATCGCAGCGCGCACGAGGTCCGCTTCCGCGAAGCTCCACCCTGAGTAGACTGCAGCAATTGCTCCCCGTCGGTCGATGGTTGCAATCTGCACGTCATGGTCGATGTGTGTGTCGTCCCGAATCATGCGCACGTGGAGAAACTTCGCGAGCGACTGCGTGTCCTCCACGTCTCCGCGCACCACGTGCCAACGCGAATTCGCGATGCCCACGGACTCACGGTACGCCTCGAGTCGCTCCGGCGTGTCGTTGAGCGGGTCGAGCGACACCAGGACAAACTCCGCTTCGATGCCGGCGGCGCTGAATGCAGCGTCGACCCTCTTGAGCTTGCCCACGGTCATCGGGCATCGCGCGGTGCAGGTGCGATAGAACGTCGTGAGCACCATCGGAACGCCGAGCCGCGAGCCGATGGTGAACGACTTTCCATCCTCGTCGACGAAGCGATGCTTCAAAAGTTCAGCCTCGGTGCGAATGGGCGACGCGTCAAACGCCGCATGCGCACGCGGCGTGCAGCCCGAAGAGAGCGCCCCAGTCACCAGCAAAACGCTCCGGGCGAAAACGAAAACCTTCGCGCACACTCGGTTCATCAGGTTTCTCCAAGGATTCGGCTGCGGCTATCGCCAACGATTTCTCGCAACCGCGAGCGCCGCCTGATAATCCTACTACTATGAGAATGACCTCCCTCGCTGCACCGTTGTTCGTTTGCCTGCTCGCCGCGGGCTCCTCCGCTCGCGCTGACGAAGCCCCCGCTGCTGCTGCGCCTGTCGCCGCCGAGCCCGCCGCGGTTGCCCCGGCCCCCGTCGCGACGACCACCGAAGCCGCGCCCGTTGAGACAACGAAGGTCGAAGCACCACCCGTCGCGACGACCGCCGAAGCCGCGCCCGAGGCCGCTGCGTACGTTGCGCCCGCGGAAGACTCTGCAGTCACGCTCAAAGTCTACGGCGACACGCAGTTTAGCGCCAATAACGGCCCGAGCATCAAAAACTCGTTTCAGGCCGCGCATCTCGATCTTTTCTTCACGTCCGAAGTGGGTCGGTTGACCTTTCTCTCGGAAGTTTACCTTGAATCGGGCACGGAGAACGAGTTCGGTATTGACGCGGAACGTCTCCAGCTCACCTACCTCTTCGGCAACATGCTGCGCGCACGTCTCGGCCGATCGCACACGGCGTTTGGGTATTACAACGACACCTTCCACCACGGAAACCTCTTCGAGCTGACGACGGCTCGTCCGCTCGGTGTGCAGTTCGAAGACGAAGGCGGCCTCACGCCCGCGCACCTCGTCGGTGCAGGCATCGACGGAACCTTCGAAGCGGGCAGCGCCGGATCGTTTCACTACGACGCTGAAGTCGGCAACGGACGCTTGTCCGACCCGTCGAAGGTCGCCGTGTTTGAGGCTGGAAAAAACCGCAAGCTCGTCAACGTGCGCTTGCGCTGGCTGCCGCCTGTCGAAGGGCTCACCCTCGGCATCAACGGCCTCTACGACATGATCCCTGAAGCCCTTGCATCGAGCGCGAACAGCACCACGTCGCGCCCCGCCATCGACCAAGTGATTCTCGGAGCGCACGCGGCCTACATGGCCAATGGCGCCCACGTGCTCGCGGAAGTCTACGCGGTGAACAACAAAGTCATCGGTGGCGACACCTCGCGGACCATCGGTTCGTTCCTCGAGCTCGGCTACGCGATCGGCGCATTTACGCCGTATGTTCGTCCCGAATACATCAAATTGCCGGACAGCAACGATCCGTACTTCCAGGCGAATGCCACGTCAAGCTGGTGGGGAACGACCTCGGTCCTCGACATTCGCGCCGGTGTTCGCTGGATGGTTAGCCCGCAAATTGCGATGAAATTTGAGTACGACCGCACCATGCGTGACGACATCAACCTCAACACGGGCACCGCGAAGGTCGCCTTTGGCTTCTGATTCGAGCTCTCGCAAGGAAGGCCTCACCATGCCCCGACTCAACTCATCGATTCTCGTCGCCCTCGCGCTCACGCTCGGCACCACCAGCGCGTTCGCCGAAGGCTTTGCGCTCGCTCACCACAAGAGCAACTCTGGAACCATCGACACGGAGACGCTGCGCAAAGCGTTCACCGGTCGCCTCAAGCAGTGGGACAACGGCGCGGTCGTGCAGCCCGTGCTCATCACGAACGAAGACGCGCCAGAGACGAAGTTTCTCGCGTCCACGCTCGGCATGACCCCGCGCGAACTGCTCAACCGCATCCAGCAAGAAGTCTTTCGCGGCGAGATGCGTCGTCCCACCGCGATCAAGTCATCGGCGGATTGCGTGACCGCCGTGCGCGGCAATCCGGGCGCTCTTTGCGTCATCGTCGACAGCGCGGCCGCGGGGCTCCCGCCGGACGTCGTCGCCACGGCGTTTAAGAAATAGGCTTCAAGCAGCCCTCGAAGGGCGTCGCGAGTTTTTCGCGGCGCCCTTTTGTTTCTTCAGGTTCGCCACACAAGCGCCGTTGACCTGTTTCCGTCGTCATCGGCCTTCGCCAATCACTAGGTTTTTATGCTGCGTAAGACTTCCGTCGCCACCCGCCTCGCCATCCTCACCGCGACGCTCCTCACCTCGCTCGTCGTCGGAAGCGTGCTGAGCACCCGCGCCCTCGACACCACGCAAGCAAGCTTGCGCAGCGTGTACGTGGACCGGGCAGTTCCCGCGGTTTCCCTCGGACGAATGCTCGATCAGCTGCATCGCGTTCGCTACGCGCTCTTCATGGTCGCAACCAGCATGGACGACGCCGAGGTCGCCGGATACGCGCGCGAAATTCGTGAGGCCGACAAGGAAGTCGATCGCTTGTGGCAGACGGCGTCCACGAGCCAGCTCTCCGCGGACGCAAAACCCCTCGTCGCCGCGCTCGAAGGGCGTCTTTCCCAATACCGAGAAACCCGCGATCGCGCGCTTCGCGTCATCGAGGCGGGCCACTCGGAAGAAGCCCTTCCGCTCCTCAAGGGCGAAGGCAAGATCAAGCTCGACGCACTTCGGGACGGCACCGCTGCGCTGATCGCCGTCGAAGAAAAAGACGCGAAGACCGAGTACGACAACGCCGATCACCACGCGTCGTCGACGCAACGCGAGGCCATGTTTCTCGCGCTGGGCGCCGGACTCGTCGCCATCGCGCTTTCGTTTTGGCTCATCCAAAGCGTGACGCGCCCCCTCGGCGCCGTGCGTTCCGTTCTTATGCAAGCCCGCCAAAAGGGCGACTTGAGCGGACGGGCGCCGATCGAATTTGAAGACGAAGTTGGCGACACGGCCACCGCGCTGAACGGGCTTCTCATCGAGCTCGATGGCCTCGTGCGCGACATCGCCGTGGTCACAACTGCCGCGGCGGAGGGCCAGTTCCACAAGCGCATCACCGTGCCCGCGACCGGCGAACTCGAAACGGTGAAGACCAACATCAACCGCTTTCTCGGTGAGCTCGAAACCGTGCTGAACGAGGTCGAAGCGGTCATGTCGACCCTCGCCGACGGCGACATGCGCGGGCGTGTGAATGCCCCAGCCCGCGGTCAGCTCGGCACCATCAAGACCAACATCAACAAGTCGCTTTCCGAGCTTTCGTCCTCGTTTCAGCGCGTGGCTCAGACCATTCGTCAAGTCGCCTCGGCGACGCAAGAAGCCAGCGCCGCAGTCGGCCAGGTTTCAGACGGTGCCCAACATCAGCTCGAAGCGCTGAAGCACGTGGCGGTTGGCATGCAGCAGACCTCGCAAGCGGTCGCGCACGTGTCGAACAACGCGCGCGAATCGAGCGCCAAGGCGCGCGAAGCCACGGTCCTCGTGAAGGAAGGCGCCGCAAGCGTCGACGGCGTCGTGGAAGTGGTCACGCGCATTCGCGAGCAGTCTGAAGAGGTGACGCGCATCACCGATCTCATCAGCCAAATCGCGAACCAAACGAACATGCTTTCGCTCAACGCCGCCATCGAAGCAGCGCGCGCCGGGGAACACGGCAAAGGCTTTGCGGTCGTTGCCGAGCAGGTCGGTCGCCTCGCGGAGTCGTCGGGCAAGTCCGTCAAAGAGATCGTGTCGCTCCTCGGCCGTGCCGCCAAGGAAACCCATCGCGGCGTCGAAGTCGCAACCACCGTTCGCAAGTCCATCGATTCGATCGCCAACCGCGTGCGAGAAACCGATCGCATGGCCGAGACCATCGCCACGGCCATGGAGCAACAGCAGGCGGCCATCGCGGAAATCAATGCGAGCGTGAGTGACCTTGCGCGAATCGGCCAGACGAACGCCGCAGCCTCCGAAGAGATCACCTCGACGATGGTTGAACTCGCCCGCCTCGCGAAGCAAACGCGTGACGAGATCGAGCGCTTCAAAACGAGCTAACGCGCTAACGCGATCGCACGCAAACGCCTAAAGAGCGGCCCGCCGACCACCATCGTGCGGGCCGTGTTTTTTTATGAGCCTTCTCGCTTCCATCGCTTCATTCGCCGACGCCAACCTCTTGCACCCGCTCGTCTACCCGACGAAGCGACCGGGCCAGCTGCGTTCACCATCGACGAGGGTTTTTACAGAACTTCCGTCACTTCCACGCGACGTGTTCCCGCATCCCGCGACGCCGTCGTTCGAGCATCGGGGAGGCCTCGTGCGCTTCGAGTCCCCAAGCTGGCCGCTCCTCGACGACGTGCGTGACGAGGTGCTGGCCCATCGCAAAAACCGTGTCGTCAACGCCGCGCTCTTTGGACCTGTCGCGAGGCGGCCTGTGGTCATCGGACTGCACGGATACCTCGGCGGCCAACCACGGATCGATCGCCTCTCGCTCGCCGCGTCCCGCTTTGAGCTTGCAGGATACACGTTTGTACACTGCACCCTTCCCTTTCATGGGCATCGCGCGGAAAATCCAGGGCGTCCGTTCTTTCCGCACGCAGACCCGCGCATCACGTTCGAAGCGCTGCGCCAGGGCGCCCTCGACGCCGTGGCCCTCGTCGACATCGTGCGTGAGCTCGGAGCGAAGCGCGTCGTCCTCGCGGGCCTGAGCCTCGGCGCTTACGTGGCCTCGCTCGCCGCCACCGTCACCGACAGGCTCGACGGGCTTGCGCTTCTCACGCCTCTCGCATCGTTTCGCGCCCTCGACGCCGAACCTGCCGGCGACGCCCGTGACTTGCTCACCGTCACGCGAGCATGTTCGCGAACGCCGCGAATCACAGGAGATCGCGTGCTCGTCGTCGGTGCCCGCGAAGACCTCATCACACCGCTGCCCCACGCGCGACAGCTTGCCGATCACTTCCGGGGCGAGCTCGCGATGATCGAGGGAGGACACCTTCTTCCCTTCGGCCGCGACGCCGCCATCGATCGCTGGCTCACCAAGCTCTGAGCACCGCGTTCGCTCACCGACTCGCGCTCATCGCACGAAGCCGAGCCGCGCGCTCGTGCCCAGGCGGGTGGTTCAGGACCAGGGCGGGCACCGCGGCCATCGTGTCAATTTCTTCGAGGAATTTTGCAAGCGGTTCCGTGGGTCGATGCCCCGCGAGAAGCACGAGCCCCGCCACCTCGTCGGCCTCCGCCTCCATTGAGCGATCGTACGCGAGGTCGCCCAGCGTCAAGCCTCCGCCCACGAGCGTCACGGTGCCCGCATCAAGGCCGCCCACGAGCGTTGCCGCGGCGAGCTGAAGGAGGTGTTGCCGCACAAGCCCGCGCATCGCATGGCGACGAAGCGCATGCGCCACTTCATGGGCAAGCACGCCCACGAGCGCATCGTCGTTCATGGCCGGCGCGTCGAGAAGACCGCGAAGCACGAAAATTTCCCCGCCAGGCAGCGCAAATGCGTTCACGGCCGCGTCGTCGAGCACCGTGATGCGCGGCAACCCGAGTGGCGCGTCTGACGAGTCGCTCACCGCGCCGAGGTAAGGGAGAACGTCGCGCTGCACGAGCTCACGCACCTGCGCCGTGCGTGCGTCTTCGATAACGTGACCGCTTGCGCGCTGCAACGCGCCGAGCTTCTCGCCAAGACTCGCGTCAACGGCAACAGGAATGCGGTTGACGAGAAAGCCGGTGAGCGGACGTAGGCTCGCGAAAAGTCCGGCGGCGATCAACGCGAGAAAAACCAGGACAATCAGCCCGTCTCGCACGCCTGTGCGTTGAGCGGTGAACCCCACACCGCTTGCCAGGGGCCTCGCCGCATCGTGCTCGAACTGCACGCCGTTTTCGCCTAACTTCGCACCATCGTTGGAGGTCACGCGTGAGGCATAGCATCAAGCACGGAAACGCCATGGGGGTCCTCGAACTCCAAATGGACGCGGGCGATCGCGTGGTCGCCGAAGCGGGCGCCATGGTCGCGAAGGACCGCTGCGTCGATCTCGACATCGCGCTCACCATCGAGCGATCTCCTGGTTTTTGGCCTGTCGTGAAGGCGTTCTTCTTCGCTCTGGCGCGCAAGCTCGTCGGCGGCGAAACGTTCATTCTGAACCACTTCACCGCACTCGCCCCAGGGCGCCTCGTGCTCGCCCCCACCTTCGCGGGGTCCATCGAACGTCGCGACCTTGCGGGGGGCAGCGTGGTGCTTCGGGCGGGCGCGTACTTGGCGTCCGTTGGCGACGTGCACATGACCCTTCGTTGGGGCGGACTGCGCGCGCTCTTCGCGCGTGAAGGGCTCTTTTTCCTCGAACTAAGCGGTACGGGTTCCGTCTGGTTTTCGTCTTACGGAGCGGCGGAAGCGTTGCGTTGCGACGGGACGCTCATCGTCGACAACGGCCACATCCTCGCCTTCGACCCGCAACTTGCGTTCGAGATTCGCACGCCGGGTGGCGGTCTTCTCGGGCTCGCGGCCTCGGGCGAAGGCCTCGTGTGCGAGTTCACGGGCACGGGCACCGTGTGGGTTCAGACGCGCAACGTACAAGCGCTCGTGAGCTGGATTTCTCCTCTTCTTCCGTAACGTGAGCGGGACAATAGCCATGCAGGTCGACCTTCTTTACAAACCGTCGCAGACCCTCGGGCGCTGCATCCTTGGCCCCGGCGAAACGCTCATGGCCGAGAGCGGTGCCATGGTGGGATACTCCGACGGCGTCTCCATGCGCACGCACGCGGGCGGAATGCTCAAAGCGATCGGCCGCATGTTCGGTGGCGAGTCCATCTTCCGCAACGACTTCACCGCGGGCCCCCTCGGCGGCGAGGTGCTTGTCGCCCCGAGTCTCCGCGGCGACTTGATCGAGCTTTCGGTCGGACAAACCCAGTGGTTCCTGCGTCATGGCGCGTACGTCGCCTCGAGCGCGGGCGTGGACGTGACGACGCAAGGAAGCCTGCGCGGCATCTTCTCCGGAGCGGGACTCTTCCTCCTCACGACACGCGGCACCGGGCAGCTCATCGTGGGTGCGTTTGGCGCGCTCGAAGAGGTGCACGTGGACGGCGAGTTCATCGTCGACACGGGCCATATCGTCGCGTGGGAATCCTCCCTCGACTACTCCATCGGAAAAGCAGCCTCTGGATGGATAGCGTCTTACTTCTCGGGCGAAGGTCTCGTGTGCGAGTTCCGCGGCCGAGGTCGGCTCTTCATGCAAACACGAAACCCTGAAGAATACGGCACCACCGTGGGCCGCTTGCTCCCTTCACGCGAGGACGACTGGTGCGTCACGAACTTAAGAACGGCCCTGACTTCGCCTCGCTCACTTTCACCTTCGATGCGCCGGGCGAAGAGCTTCGCACCGAGTCCGGAGCCATGCTCGCGAAGGACACCGCGGTCGCCATGACGACGAGCTTGCAGGGCGGCTTTGGCGCAGCCCTCAAACGCAAACTCCTCGGCGGCGAGAGCCTTTTTCAAAACACGTTCCGCTCCACGCGTAGTGGCGAACGCTTGCTCGTTGCCCCCGCGGTGGAGGGCTCCATCGGCATGAAGACCCTCGCGCCGGGTGAAGAGCTTTTCCTGCAATCTGGCGCGTATTTGGCATCGACCACGGACCTGACGCTCGACACGAAGTGGCAAGGCGTGCGCGGTTTCTTCGCAGCAGGGCTCTTCCTTCTGCGGGCGGTTGGACCGGGCACCGTTTGGTTTTCCACGTACGGCGCGCTCCACGAAGTCGCACTCACGGGCGGCGCTTACGTCGTCGACAACACGCACCTCGTCGGCTTCGACAGCGGCCTCACCTACCGCGTCGAGCGCGTCGGCGGGCTCAAGAGCCTCTTCTTCTCGGGCGAAGGACTCGTGTGCAGAATGCAAGGTTCTGGCAAGGTCTACGTGCAGACGCGAAACCCTTCGAATCTCGCGTTTTTCCTGCAGCCCTTCAGGCCGGTACGCTCGCGCTCGGCCGTGAACTTGGCCGTGAGCAGCGTCGAATAACGAGGCGCTGGCTTCTCGCCTCGTCCCGCCCCTCGCAACGTTGAGTCACCCTCGACGCGTTTTGGGCCCGACGAGCGTACGCAGCTCTGCGCGCGCGACGACCTCGCCCGCGCCGTTCGACATGACGACGGATATCCGGTGCTCCATGCGCTCGCTCGTGGGGCTCTCTTGACACGTGCCCACCGCGCGAATCGTGCCGCGCGCTTTCTTCACGTACTCGATGGAGATGCCCGCGACGATGAAGCGTGCGTCTGGCGGAAGCGAATAGGAAATGGCTGCGTTTCCTGCGATTTCTGCGAGGTTCACGAGGGCAATCGCATGAACGCAGCTCAGGTGGTTCCTGACGTTCGGGCGATCGTCGAGGGTGACCAGCGCATAGCCGTCACGCAGCTCTTCCACAGACGCATTGATCGTTCCGGAATACGGTGCAAGCCGGCCGATGAGTTTCGAGAAGGCCCAACGTCCTCCAGGAATCTTCGACAACCGCGTCCAACCTTCGCGCACGAGATTCGTATTGGGGTCGTCCAGGTCCGGTACGAAGGGAAGCGACGTCATGGCGACGGGCCTCTAGCAAGGCGCGAGCAACAGCTCCCGCAAAACCCGTACGCCACGGTTTTTTCCACACGGAATGCGGCCACAAAACACGAGCACCGGAAGGACTCATCGATCCCGCAAAGCGCGCTACGGTCCCGTACGACTTTGGAGGCCATGATGAACGGCGGCGATCGCATCGGTGAGGTCCTTGCGCGGCAAGGTGTTCGCTTTCTTTTCACGCTCTGTGGCGGCCATATTTCGCCCATCCTCGTTGGCGCGAAGGCTCGCGGAATTCGCGTGGTCGACGTGCGCAACGAAGCGAACGCGGTGTTCGCCGCCGATGCCATGGCGCGCCTCTCGGGCACCGTTGGCGTGGCTGCCGTGACCGCGGGGCCTGGCCTTTCGAACACGATTACCGCGGTAAAAAACGCGCAGCTCGCGCAGAGCCCCGTGATCATTCTCGGCGGCGCCACGGCCACGGTCCTTCGAGGCCGCGGCAGCTTGCAGGACATCGACCAGCTCGCGCTCATGCGTCCCCACGTCAAGTGGGCGACCAGCGTCGGCATGGTTCGCGACCTCGTGCCCGTGCTTGAGAAGGCCATTCGCACCGCCAAAGAAGGCGTTCCCGGCCCGGTGTTCGTCGAGTGCCCCGTCGACCTGCTCTACCCCGAGAGCCTCGTGAAGGAGTTCTACGGAGCGAAGTCCACGAGCGACATCAAGTCGCCGGTCGAGCTGGCGATCCAAGGGTATTTGCGGCTTCACCTGAAGAAGGTGTTCGCGTTTTCGGAGACGCCGACGTTCAGCGCAAGTGTTCGACCGAAGGCACCGGAGCCGGATTCGACGTCGCTCAAGGCCGCGCGTGCGCTCATCGCGAAAGCCGAGAGGCCCGTGCTTCTTGTCGGCTCGCAGGCCCTCGTGGAGCCTGATCACGTCGACACGCTTCGCGGCGCGATCGATTCGTTGCAGATTCCAACCTTTCTCTCGGGCATGGCGCGCGGGCTTCTTGGCACGAACCACCCGCTCTGGTTTCGCCACAAGCGCACCGAAGCACTCCGCGAGGCTGACCTCGTGTTGCTCGCCGGAGTCCCAGCGGATTTCCGTCTCAACTACGGCCGCGCCATCACCGGCAAAGCGAAAGTCGTGGCCCTCAACCGCAGCTCCGACGACGCGAACCTCAATCGAAGGCCAACGGTGTTCCTTGAAGGCGACGCGGCTCTCGGTCTTGCCTCCCTCGGTCGCGGGCATGCGCATCCGTCGTGGGTCGAGACGTTGCGCCACCGCGAGCGCGCCCGCGACGAAGCCATCGCCCTCGAGGGCAAGGGCGGCGACAACGGCGGAGTGAACCCTGTCGCTGTCGCGCAAGCCATCGACCGTGCGCTCGCCGACGACTCGGTGCTCGTGGCCGACGGCGGCGATTTCGTGGGAACGGCCAGCTATGTCGTTCGTCCACGAAGCCCGCTCTCGTGGCTCGACCCGGGAGTTTTCGGCACGCTCGGCGTCGGCGCCGGTTTCGCGCTCGGGGCGAAACTCCATCGACCGGCTTCCGAAGTATGGATTCTGTATGGCGACGGCTCGTTTGGGTATACGCTTAACGAGTACGACAGCTATGTGCGCCACGGGTTGCCCGTCATCGGGGTCGTAGGCAACGACGCAAGCTGGCAACAGATCGCCCGCGACCAGGTCCCTCTTCTCGGCGACGCGGTCGGTACCGAACTCGCGAAGAGCGACTACCACCTGGTCGTTGAGGGCTTCGGCGCCAAGGGAATTCTCGTACGCGAGCGTTCCGAGCTCGACGGCGCCATGGCCGAGGCGAAGGCCTACGCCGCCAAAGGCGTTCCCGTGCTCATCAACGTGCACATCGCGACGAGCGAGTTCCGCAAGGGTTCGCTCTCGATGTAACGCCGGCACTCGCGCGGACGACGCAGCTCTCTTGCTGCAGCGTTCGCGCGGGTGGTTGAAGCGCCAGAGAAGCGTCAGAAAAGGATCAGAATCGGGCGGCGAGTCCGGCGCGCGCCAAGAGCGAAGGCGCGCCTTCCGACAGCCCCACCGACGGGCCCGCCACGATGGAGAAGCGCTCGTCGAAGAACGCGTAGCTCAGCGTTCCGCCGAGAAAATGCCTCGCACCGCCCTCGGCTTCTTCGTCGTCCACGAGGCCTTCGAGGTCTTGCCCCACGTACTCGACGCCGACGCGCAGGTGCGGCACGAGCTCCCGTTGCACGCCGAGGACGAGCATCACGTCCGCTTCGTCACGACCCTTGGCAAAGACCTTCTCGACGACCCCTGTGCCTCCGAAGCGCCAGGCGCCGAGGTCGTAGGTGGCGCTTCCTCGCAGAAACGCGCCGCTCGACCCCGTAAGCTCGCGCAAGAACGCCGCAGAGAACGCCACGCGCAGGTTTTCCAGGGAAAGAGCTGGCGCGTAGCGAACGCCCGCCACCGCTCCTGTGCTCGATTGCCCCGACGATGCGAACGCATCGCTGCCCACCGCCGACGCCATCAGCGACACGCCGCCGCCCACGCCCGCTTCTGCACCGAGCTCCCCCATCGAACCCGGTGACGCCACATTCGTCGCGAACGGCCTCGTAGGGCTCGCGGAATAATGGCTGTAGGTTGCACGTGCTTGAACGAAGGCTTCGCCGGCGCGCGGCACCGTTGTCTCGTCAACGAACGCCCAACTTCGCGCCTGAGGAGCAGCGTCGGCGGGCTCGCTCACGACGCCTTCTTCCTGCGCAAACGCCTGTGAAACGCCGAGCGTTGCGAACGCCAAGACCGCGCGGCATGCCGATGACCTAAAGACCATGCTCCAACGATAGCTACGATACGACCGAAGCGGCAACCACGCGCACGTGACATCTGCGTGCGACGAGGGCGTCGTCATGGACAGTAAGACTTGTCCTTCTTCGCGATGGCTTTGCAGACCTTGTCGTCGCAATAGCTCGCGTCCATCGATGCGACGCCTTTGCAGAAGTGGCTTTGGCAATAGCTCTTGTCGCGCCGAACAATGCCTTTGCAATCGTTTGACTGGCAGTAGCTCGCATCGTTCGACGCCCAGCCTTTGCAGTCGGCGCTGTCGCAGTAGCTCTTGTCGCGCTTGACGATTCCCTTGCAATCTTTCGTGGAACAGTAGCTCGCGTCGCCGGATGCAAGCGCCTTGCAGTCGCCGCTCGACCATCGCGTCACGTCCGCGGACGCGGGGGCTGGGACGAAGACGGCAAGTGCGAGGGCAACGATGGGGGCGAGGCTACGGCGCATGGCTCACATTTAACACGGAGCACCGCCCAAGGCGTCCGTTCGATATGCTCCGTCGATGCTCCCGGAGTTCACGGAACGAAGCGACGGCACCGTCACGCTACGGCGGCCTTGCCTCAACGATTGCACCGCCTTCATCGCGGCCGTGTCGCGAAGCGAGCTTTCGCTGCACCCTTGGGTTTTTCCACCTCAAACAGGGCCCGCATTCGAGGCGATGGTCAATCGCATTGGACCATCCTACGTGCCGAGCGTCCTTGTGGACGAGACCTCGGGGGAGCTTCTCGGCGCGCTCAACTTGAGCGAGATCGTGCGCGGGAATTTCATGAGCACCTATCTCGGGTATTACGCTTTCGAGCCGCACCACGGACGCGGATGGATGGCCCGCGGGCTTAAGCTCGTGCTGGCTCTTGCGTTCGAGGATCTCGCACTGCACCGCGTCGAAGCCAACGTACAGCCAGCGAACCAACGTTCCGTCCGGCTCCTCCAAGTGGCAGGCTTCGCTCGCGAGGGTTTTTCCAAGAAATACCTCTACATCGATGGCGACTGGCGCGACCACGAGCGCTACGCGATGCTGCGCGAGAATCGAAGCGCGTCATAAGCGTTCTGACAGAACACTGACGCGGAATCCGGTCCGGTTTTTCTACCGTCAGGTCATGGCACTCCTTCGCTACGACGCGGACCGAATTCCGGTTGCGCTCATGACGACGTACTTCGCAGCGGACCTCGTGGTCTTCCTCTTCGCGAAGGCTCCGTGGGTTCCCGTGCTGTGGTTTCTGCTCGGCATCTTCCCGAAGGGCTGGGTGTCCGCGTTTGGGCACCACCACCAGCACGTGCATTTTTTCAAGAAAACGTGGATCAACCGGGTCTTCGAACTCGGCCTCTCGCTGCAGACGGGCATCATCACGAACCTGTGGGTGCTGCACCACGTGCTCGGCCATCACCTCAACTACCTCACGCCCGAGAAGGACGAGTCCGGCTGGAAGACCGCAGACGGCCGCGTGCTCGGCGTCGTCGAATACACGATCGTCATCACCGCGACCTCGTACTCGCGCGCGTGGAAAGTCGGCGAGCGATTCCCGAAAGTGCGCCGCGGCATGCTCCTTGGCGGCCTCGCGACGTTCACGGTTCTCGCCTGGCTTTTTTCAGTCAATCCATGGAATGCGTTCTGGGTCTACCTCGTCCCGATGGTGACCACGATCACAGCCACGGCATGGGTGACGTATTACCATCACGCGAACTTTCCGACGAACGACGCGATGGACGGTTGCACGAACATCGTGGACCCGACGTACAACCTTCTGACGGGCAACCTCGGGTTCCACTCGGCGCACCACCACCGCCAAAACATCCATTGGTCGAAGCTGCCGGAGCTGCACGCGCAGCTTGCCTCCAAGATTCCCGCGGAGAACTACTTGCCGGCCGGAGCCCCCGTCCCGTGGATTCGCTCGCTCCTGCGTCTCCTGCGCCCAGCGCGCCGCCCCTCGCCTGCGGAGTAGACGCCTGCGCACACGCGAGGAATGTTCCTCGCAGCGCAACGTTCGGTTCACACGTTCGTCACAAAGCGGCTAGCGTTCGGCCATGGGCTCGCAGGCGAAGTTCTCACCCCTGCTGCCGCTTGCGTCGAAGCTGCAAGCGAAGTGCAGGTCTCACGACCGGACGCACGTGGAGTTCGACCTCACGATCGCCGCGTCGCCGCAACGCGAAGAGCGCGCGCTTTGGGAAACGTACATCTTCGCGCCAGCGAGCTTTCGCCTGGAAGATTACTACCCAAAAGACGAGCTCTACGAAGACCTTCACTCGTATTGGCAGACGGTGCCCGCCGGCGACGACGCCGCGACCGATTCGTTTGTCGCGGTGCTGCTTCGCGATCTCGCATCGGGAAGCCACGCCTCGCAAACCGGTACGCGCATTCTCGCCTCGCGTGCCCGTGACCGCATCCTCGTGCATCTCGATCCCCTGCGAAGCCCCGACGCCGCGGCCGATCACTTTGAGAATCTGCACGCGGAGCTGCTTCGTTGGCGAGCCCGCGTCGACCGCGTGCTGGCGTGCCCGGTGGAAGACGAAACGCTGCGTGTTTACCGCGCGTGGATGGACGAAGACGTGTCGCTGCTCATCGAAGACGTGGCGGCAAACTTCGCCCACGACCTCGCGATTCGAGGCGACGAAGAGCCGTGGAAATCAATCCGTGAGGTCTACACGGAACTAGCCCTTCGCGAAGCTCGGCATCGACAGAACCTCGGCTACGACTCGGTGGGCCACGCGGACCTGTCGGAGCGAGGGCTCGAGCACTTGGTGTTTCGGCGGCAGTTCCTCAAGCGCTTCAACGGGTCCATCGACTGGCTTCCGGCGAACGTGCGCGCAGGTGCGAGCATTTCCCTGCAAATTGTCTACGCGTTGGCTGCGGGCCTTGCGATGGTGATTGCGCTTCTCGCCGCGCTCGGCGTGCCCACGAACGGCGACCAAGCGATGCGCTACGTGCTCATGGGCGGCTTCGTTTACGCGGTCAAAGATCGCTTGAAGGCGAACCTGCAAAACTTCCTCGCCCGTTGGTTGGCACGGCGCGCGCCCGATCGCTTTTGGCATGTGCAAACCTCAAACGGGCAGACCCTCGCCACCGTCGACGAACGCGCGGCCTTTCTCACCTTCGCGCAGACGCCTCCCGACGTGCTTGAGGTTCGGCGGCAGACGCGGGCGCATCGGCTCGAAGAATCCGCGCGGCCCGAAACGGTCATCCACCACCGCAAAGTCGTCACCGTTCAACCGCTCGACGAAGACCCGTCGACGCTGCGGGCATCGGCGCTTCGCGAGATTGTTCGCCTGCACATTGGCGAGTGGCTCGAAAACACCGACGACCCGAAGCAACGCGTCGTGATGGCCGACCCGACCCTCGGCAGCCTCATCACCTCGAAGGCGCGCCGCGTCTACAACGTCAACATTCTCTATCGTTTGCAGGCGGTCAACGAAGCGCCTCGGTGGAACAGAGTGCGTGTCGTGGTGGCTCGGTCGGGCATCGTTCGTGTCGACGCCATTGGCGCCGCCGACGAGGGCGCGGTTCATGCCGTCCCGAGCATTCACGTGGACCCGGTGCCGAGCGTTCGCCTCGACCCGGACATCGATTGAGGCTTCGTCAGTTTTCGCCGGACGCGCGCCGATTCGGCCAAACGGCGGGCGGCGGCGTCGAATGCACGAGCTCCCTCACCACGTCCGCGGCGGCCATGCGGACCGATGATTCGGGCAATGTTTCGCGGGGAGAAACGTCGCGCACGTCACGGAACGCTGCGCCGGGCGCTCGCGAGCCCGCCTGAGCGTCGACCGCGTGGAGGATAAAGCCTGCGACGTAGTCCTCCCTCTCCTCGACGGTGAGCGGCAGACGCAGCACGTGGCGCGTGAGCGTCCGCACGAGCTCACGCGAATCGGGCTCGAGGGAGAGGAAGAGCGCAGCAAGGACGTCATGGGCAATTCGGCTCATCGAAAACCTCACAGGGGTCTGTGCGAAGCAATCGCTGCAGAAAAAACACCCGCCACCATGCATGCGCGCCGCCCGGGCGCCCACACAAGACAACCGTTCGTGGCCTTCGCGGGGTGCTCGCGGAGGCTACGATTGCCAGGTTCTTCCCACATCATGACCGAGCAAGGGCACGTGCGCAACGTGCGTCGGTTCCGGTTTAAAGCACACCGCGATCCACGACGCGACGTGGGGTCGGAACGAACCGGCCGGCGCCGCGCCCCTCCGGATGCTGCGTTGGCGCGAGCCCACCATCCACCGCGGGCGGAGACGTGATGGGCAGGGAAATCGCTGCATTCTGCACGGGTGGCGCGTCGATCGCGACCGCGCCGCTCGGAGCACGTGAAGGCTTCGGAGGCTTTGCCGCGACCATGGGTTGCGCAGGCTCCGCGGACTCGAGCCGGGGACGCCGCGAGCCGACCAGAACAACAGCGCCGATGCAGGCCGTGACCACGAGCACTCCAAGAATCCGTCGATCCATCGTGGCAAAACCCTACCAGAGGCGACGCCGGGGCGCAGGCGCGTTGCGCCAAACCTCGAGGGCAAGCCGCAACGGTGTTCGCTGCCCGCGCGCGATCTCGATGCATCTTGCAGCTTTTGATGCGAAGGGAGCGAACGCCTGGGCCCGTGACCCGCCAGGGCAATCGATGGCCGTCCTAAGGAAAAACCCGGTCCCGGTGCGGTTCAGGTTAGTCTCCGCCAAGACGACGCGCATCGGGCGACCGAGCGGCTTCGAAGGAGCTTCGAGTTCATGACCATCGATGTGCGCAGCCACAACCGCGAGGCATGGAACCGTTACGTCGCACAAGGCGATCGCTGGACCCTGCCGGTGGACAAAGAGACCATCGAACGCGCGCGACGCGGCAACTGGTCCATCGTGCTCACGCCGACCAAGCCCGTCCCGCGCGGCTGGTTCGGCAAACTCGCCGGCGCACAGGTGCTCGCGCTTGCGTCCGGCGGGGGTCAGCAAGGCCCTGTTCTTTCCGCCGCGGGCGCGCACGTGACCGTGTTCGACAACTCGCCAAAACAGCTCGCGAGCGACGCGGAGGTGGCCACGCGGTCAGGGCTGTCGCTCAAGACGGTCGAGGGCGACATGCGCGACCTCTCCGCATTCCCGAGCGCGACGTTCGACCTCGTCGTGCACCCGTGCTCGAACCTATTCATACCAAAACTTGATGCTGTATGGAATGAGTGTTTCCGCATATTGAAACCAGGTGGCTCACTGCTCACCGGCTTCGTACAAACGTTCGCCATGTGCCTCGACGAAGACGCGGAAAACCGTGGCGAGCTCGTGCTGGTTCACCGCGCACCGTATTCCGACTTGAAGTCGCGCAGCGCCGAGAGCCTCGCGGCGCTGGTGGCCTCCGGAGAGCCCCTCACCTTCGGGCACACGATGGAAGCCCAGATCGGCGGGCAACTCGCCGCGGGCTTCGTCATCACGGGCTATTACGACGACACCTGGGGCGGCACGCACGCGCTTGACGGGGCTGCCCCTGCGTTTTCGGCGACCCGAGCCACGAAGCCGCCCATCCCGAGTCTTTGACCGAGACGCGAAGGACCGTTGCACCCGCGCCTTTGCGACGCGGGCTCCTCGCGACGGTCCGTCAGCTTTTCGCGTGAATGTGCTGCGCCAAGTAGTGCGCCGCACCGAGCTGCTTGATGAGCTCAAGCTGGCTCTCGATCCAGTCGATGTGCTCTTCCTCGCTCACGAGGATTTTTTCGAAGAGGTCCGCGGTGCCGTTGTCGCCGAGCTCACGCGCCACGCGGATGCCTTCGTTGAGGCGCTTCACGGCCTCGTACTCGAGGTTCAGATCGCACTCGAGCTGCTCGGGAACCGACTCACCGACGTTGATCTTCCAAAGGCGCTGAACGTTCGGGATTCCATCGAGAAAAAGCACGCGATCCATCACGATCTGCGCATGCTTCATCTCGTCGATGGACTCGTTTCGTTCATGCTCCGCAAGCGCCGCGTAGCCCCAGTTTTTCATCATGCGCGCATGGATGAAGTACTGGTTGATGGCGGTGAGCTCGGCGGTGAGAACCTCGTTCAGAAGCTCGATGAGTTTTGCGTCGCCCTTCATGGTGCGCCTCTCGTAGCACCCGGCGCCCGCCTCACGCGCGGATTCGAAGCTCCCGCGCCCGCGACCTCTACTCGGCCGCGACGGCGCCCGAAAACAGCGGCAACCGTCGGGCGCACGCGCGGTCACAGGCCTCGTCCACCATCTCGTCGATGGCGCCGCGGCACCCGCCGCAGTCCGTTCCAGCCCCGCACGCGCGACCCACCTCGTCGAGGCTGGCAGCCCCCTCCTCGATGATTCGGCGGAGGGTCGACGAACTGACGGCTTTGCAAAGGCAGACGATCATGGCGGCGTGGGAAACGCTCTACCCTGTTGAAAACGATTGTCAACTTCGAACAATGGCGAGGAAAAACGGCGCATTCCACGCGGGAATACGCCGTATCGTTCGAGGATAGCCCTCGGCTATGCCATGACTATCGCATGTCTCAGAGCACGGTCGGGTAATACACATACGGGTTGCCGCAGGTCTTCCGGATGTTCCCGCAGAAGTCGCTGCATGCGCGCGTCGAGGAGTCGTCGACGGAAATCTCGATGTGGCCGTAGGTGCTGTTGTACCCGCACTGGCCGCGACGCCAGACGATGATGCTGCCCTTCTGAACGCTCGACGGCGACACGTCGTTGCGCTTGAAGCCCACGCGCGCGTCGTACGACGGGTTCGCGTTCATGTATTCGCCGATGTCGATGGCGTTGTTTCGGTACCAGGTGACGCCGCGCGGAATGATGCCGCTTTGCTCGACGCTGTTCGATGCTTGCAGAGCGCAATAACCTGCGGCCGGGTAGCCATCGCGACGAAGCGCCGTGCGCGCGAGGGTTGCACCGCGGCTCGCCGAGTAGCCGCCGGGGGTCGCGACCGGAGCACTGCCGCCACTCGAAGGCGCCGACACAAGCTGCAGGTAGTCCGTGTGCGCCCAGCCTGCGTAACCGCTGAAGGTCACCGCGACCCAGGCATTTCCGCCACTCGACGCACGCACGGTGACAAGCGACCCGGACGGGATCACGCGGAGAACGCTCGCGCTCGTGCTCGCGCTGGAGCGCAGGTTAAGGTCGGTCGTCGTGCGAAGCACCGTGCCCGTCGCGTAGGTTGGCCCGGTCGTCGACAGTTCGCTCGCGCTCGCAGCAACGTCGGACGCGTCAGGCGTCGAGGTCGACGACCCGCAACCCGCGAGGACAACGGCGGACATGAGGCTCAGGGCGGCGGCAACGAAGGCAGTCGGGCGCATCATGCATCCCCTTCATCAAGAGCCGTGCCGACGAGGTCCATCGCGGCAACGCGCGTATTTCCACGAGTTCAAACCGTGTAGGACACACGCTCACTGGGGAAGTCCGTTGCCCATCTGGATCACTGCATCCTCGGCGACGACGTCGCACATGTAAGCCTCGCGGCGTTCATCTTGGCGGCTTGCGGCCGTCCGGCACCTCAGGCACCGTGCGCGCCATGGATCGCGCTCGAACCGTTGTGGCGCTCGCGGTGGGTGTCCCGCTCGTCGTGTTGGGGCTCGTGCGCGCGTTCCTCCGTGATGAGACGCCCGCTTCCGTAAGTGCATCGGGAAGTGATCTCGCGCCAACGGGGCTCCGCTCGGACGCCGCACGAATTCCTCAGCTTCGCGCCTCCGAGTCCGCGCAGGCCATCGCCATTGGCACGTCGGCCGACGCCGCGACACCTTCGGACCCGGAGCCGATTCTTCGCGCATCGATCGGCATGGGCAAGGACGGCTTCGGCTTCGAGGCCGCACGCGAAGGTGTGCTCCGAGGCCCGAGTGCGCCCGAGGTGAGCGCCGAAGGGTTGGCGCTCCTTGACCCCATACGCGGCGAGCTCCGGCGCTTCTCGAAAGACGGTTCTCCGCTCGGTGCGCTCGTCCTTCCCTCGAAGCACGTGGTGGAAGCCATCGCGATTTCAGACGGTAAAACTCTGCTTTTTGAGCGCAGCGAAGCGGGGCAAGGGCTTGTGGTCATCGACCGCATGGGTGCGGTGTCGGCGCGCATGCCCATCGCGTCGAGCGTGGCGAACGAGGACACGGACGTGAGCCGCATCGTGGTCCGCGGCGGAACCGTCTACGCGGAAACCAACGGCAGCGGCCCGCTTCACGCCGTAGGCACGACGGAAGGCGTGGCGCTCCCGGGCACCACGACCGTCGACGGACTGCCCACGCGCGACGATCGCTTTCTGCTCAGCGCGGGCATCACGAACGAAGACGAGGGTCGCGCTTGGATAAACGCGTCGGATCGGGCCACGGGCACGCACCGCTGGACGAAGGAACTCCGCTTCGCCGACGAGGCCACGGCGGTCGGTTTTCTCGACGACGATGGTGCCGGACACGGCTGGGTCGTGGTGCTCGTGGGCGGCAAACCGGGAAGCTTCGTCGATGCGGCGGTGTGCTTCGACGTCGCCTCGGGCACCGTCATTGCGTCGCATGCCGTCGCCGTGGACGACCCGCCGTGGCAGTCGTTTCGTGACTTCAGCGTCGGCCCCGATGGCACGCTTTACGCTCTGAGGCGAAGCAAGCACGAGTCGCGCGTCCTGGCTTTTTCCTGCCAGAACACGCGTTAGCTCGCCCTCAGGCCACGAAGCCCTTCCAGCGCTTCATGTAGTCTACAAACGCCGGCGAGAGGTCCGCGGCAACGAGTTGATCGGCCGTGAACGGAGGTCCCGCGGGCGCGTAGTCGTCGGCCGTCGCGTGCTGTGGCCACTCCGGGTACGCAATCGCGGCGCGACCGAGGGCGACGGCGTCGGCACCAAGGGCGAGCATCTTGTCCGCGTCGGCGCGGGACCAAATTTTTCCTGCGACGAGGATGCGAACGTCGGCAGGAAGTGCCGCGCGAAGCAACGTAATCGCGTGGGATTCAGGGCGTTTCGCCGTCATGCGCGAGCAGTCCCAAAGCGAGGCGTGGATGAACTCGGCGCCATCCTGAACGAGCTCCGTCGCGAGCGTGAGCCCTTCGTCGAGGTCCATGCCCACCGACTGTCCGAAGTCTTCGAGCGACACGCGAACCCCGACCGTGAAGTCGCTTCCCACCGCCGCACGCACCGCTCGCGTGATCTCTCGGAGAAAGCGCGCGCGTCCGTCGTAGCTTCCGCCGTAACCATCCGTGCGTGTATTCTGCACACGACTCAAGAACTGGCACGGCAAGTACCCGTGGGCTCCGTGAATCTCAACGCCTGCGAATCCAGCCTTTTTCGCACGTACGGCGGCGGCGGCGAAGGCGCGAATCGTGTTGTGGATGTCGTCTTCGGTGGCCGCGCGGGGCTTCGCCGCATCGGCGTCGTTCTCGCTTGCGGACCACGGGTGCCCGGCGAGGTCTTGGGCCGCGCGCGCGCCTCCGTGAAAGATCTGCACGAGGGCCGGGGCCCCCGCGGTCTTGAGCTCCGACGCGAGTTGCGTGAGCCCTGCAAGCATCTCGTCGCTGTGGATTCCGATCTCACCGGGCCACGACTTGCCGTCGGTGCTCACGTACGCGGCGCAGGTTTCGATCAGGCCAAACCCGCCCGTTGCGCGTCGTCGAAGCCAACTCAACTCGGCGGCAGAGAGCGTGCCGTCGGCGTGGCTTTGAAGGTTCGTCATGGGCGCGAGCACCGTGCGGTTCGCGATGGTGAGGCCCGAGCGGAAGGTGAGCGGCGTGTGGAGCGTCGACATGGCGCTCGAACGATAGCCCAAAAGCGCGAGGCCGATGACGACTCGCGCCACCGGCCTCATTGCCGCGAAAACGCGGGGTTTAGGGGCGTTTTTCGAGCGTGAGACGCAGCGTGCCCGACTGGATGCGGATGGTCTGGAAACCTCCGACGACCTTCGAGTCGTAGTTGAGCGCCGCGGGCGTCGCATCGCTGGAACCGCAGGTGTACGAGCGTGTGATGGTGCCCCCAGAAACGGCGATCGACGCGGAACGGTTGACGAGCGGTCCAAGCGCCGAGGTCTTCAACTGATCGATCGAGTCGATCGTATTAGCTGCAAACTTCCAGGTCGCACGCAGGGTGTACGCGGACGACGCGCTTGAGCTCGTCTCGACAGCCACGAGGTCGTACGTGCCATCGACGATGGTGCCGCCCGTGAGGGTCGTGAACTGCGACGAGGGGACGACAATAAAGATGCTTTCGGGCTGTCCGAACGTGAGCGCGTTGCACGTGGGGCCGGCGTCGACTTGGGCCGAACCTGCGTCCGTGCGGCCTGCATCGACTGGTGGCGAGCTTGCGTCTGCGCGTCCGCTATCGACTGGTGGCGAGCTTGCGTCTGCGCGTCCGCCATCGACTGGTGGCGAGCTTGCGTCTGCGCGTCCGCCATCGACTGGAGGCTGGCTTGCGTCTGCTCCGGCGTCGCCGCCAGTGCCGTTCGAGGGCACGCCCGCGTCGTCCGAAGGCGTCGTGGACTCATTCAGCGCACCGTCGGACGACGATGCGCAAGCAGAGAGCACGAGAACGGCGGCGGCGAAGGCAACAGAGCGTCGGACCATGCGCGGCCCGTAGCAGCAAACGCGGCCACGAATCGAGGATGATGCACACGAATCAAACGACGCTGCGCAGCATTTTCCCAGGAAGTTCCGCTGAGAGCGCACGCACGCCCGAGCGCCGATCAGTACGAGGCGAAAAGCGAGCCCTCGTAGCGAACCGCAGACCCGCACGGGAGCGTCGGAGCCTTCGAGGCCACGTAGTCCGTCGAGCAGGTGCCATCGGTCTCGCGGGGAATTTGGTCAACGGTGCGCACGAGCACGTCGATGCGAATCGTCGACGCCCCCACCGCGGTCGAAGAGGCCGTCATCGCGTCACCGCGACAGGCGCCGAGCGCCGCCACATCCGGTGAAAACGAAAACGACGGCACCGTGAAAGCCCACGCGGGCGTCGCACTCGCATCGGAGTAAATTCCCTGAGCGATCGACTTGCACACGTCTTCGCTCGCGCACGACGACGCCTTCGCGAAGGGCCCGAAGTCGCGCACGACGAAAAACGATTCGGCGGTCGACGCGGTCACGTCTGCGCCCGCGGAGGCATCGCAGGACTCTGCCGCGCGATGAACCGACGTGAGGCGGTAGACGAAGCTCGTGGGGGCCCCATCGAACGCGGACGCACACGAGACGGCGAACGCGCCAAACACAATCGGACAAGCGCGCGACGCGAGCCCACGCAACCAAGGGGACATGGCGCGACCCTGACACGAGTCGCCGAAGGAAACCAGCCGCG
>CAIQDA010000124.1 GCA_903870415.1 uncultured delta proteobacterium | reverse complement strand
GCGAAGTCCGCGAGGCGGTAGGTGACGAAGGCGCGAAGAGCGGCTCCGACGGGAGCGTCGCGTTCGTGGAAAAAACCAATCAAAAGCACCGACGTGACGCCCACGAGCTCCCAGCCGATGAGAATGCTGTCGAGCGACGGGCTTGCGGCCACGATCTGCACCGACCCGAGAAACAGAAGCGCCGTCGCGAAGAAGCGAAGGAAGCCGCGTTCGCGGTGCAAGTACCGCTTCGAGAAGACGAGAACGAGCGTGACCATTTGCGTGGCGACGCCCGCGAGCACGAGGCCCGTGAAGTCCCAGCGGAGGGTCAGGTCAATGGAGCCATGCCCGGCGTGCACCCATCGAAAAGGTTGAGTCGCCACCGCCGACTCGCCACTCATACCGAGGGCGACAGCTCCGGCGATCAACAGGAGCAATGACGCAAAACTCATGGAAATACCCACGCCGGAGACGATGCGCTCGCGGGGCGTCTGCACGACGATCGCGAGCATCGTGAGGGCGATGAATCCGGCCCACGGCGCAAGCGTCGCATACGTAAAAAGGGTGCGGGCGAGTTCAGCCATGGGCGGCAGCTCCATTCGCGGAGATGAGGGCCGGTCGCAAGTGCTCGTCGTGGCCTCGGTAATACGTGAACGAGTCGGGGGCCTCGTGCGGCGCGAACGCGAGGCTCGCGGGCTCGAAGCGCGCCTCGTCGACGTTCCACTCGCTCATGAAACCCGTGGCAGGATCGACGACCACGACGCGAACCCAGCCCCCGCGCCAAAGAAGCGAAAGTCCTGGATTGGCGCTGAGAACGCGTTCGGCAATGGCGAGCGGGGCCTCGATGATCGTGAGCAGACGGACAGCCTCGTGAAGCTCCGTCATTTGACGAGGAAGCCCCGTGCGCAGGTCACCCACCGCGCCGTCGACGACCCCGAGATGCGCCGCGACGTTGTGCGGAAGTTTCGTGCCCGCGCCCAAACGGTCCGGGTCCACGCGTGAGAAATAATACTCAAGGTTGATGCCTGCGCAGACCGGGAGCGCCGCGTCCATCACCTGTGTGAGCACGTCTCCGGTCGGGTCCTGCGTCGCGTCGTAGGACACCAGCAGCGCGCGACGATCGAGGAAAACGCCTCGTGTGAGCGAGCGGCGACCGATGACGCAAACGGCGTTCGTGGCGTGTCCGAGCTCTGGTCGTGCCTCGCCCAAGTCCGCCGCACGGCCCTCGGCGTGGTGAAGCGCTTCGTCAAACGACAGGTTCGGATTCGCAGAGGCGAAGCGGCGGCAACGCTCATGGGCCGAGCGCTTTCGTGCATCGTCGACGAGCGATTGCGCGCGACGAAACGCTTCGGCGAGGGGCGCCGGAATGGATTCGGTGTCGAAGTAGGTGACCTCGTCGCTCGTCGTGTCGTGGTACGCGCCCACCAGATGAAAGTGCTCGGGCAGCACAAAACCCAGGCGTTTGAGTCCTTCACGGACCGCCGGGTTGTTCGCCATGCGCGCGAAGATGCGGGCGTTCGGTGCTCCACCGTGGCCACCACACGCGCCACAGTCGTACGCGCTCCGATGCGGGTTGTTGCGCGAGCTTGAGCCGTGCGCCACGAAGAGAACGAGCGGAGCGAGGGTCGGGCCGAGTCCACTGCTCGTGAAGTTGCCCGCCACCCGATCGATAGCCTCGCGCACGGAGAAGCCTTCGTCGATGGAGGCGCTCGGTGGGCCTTCGTTCGGATCGCGATGCACCGCGAGCGACGTGCGAACTTCTGGAACGCTCATGCGCACGAGAGCCCGGAAAAACCTATGTGTCGATCGCGGGAAGAGCACGCGGAACGACAACAAGATCATCGCGGGAATCGCAAACAAGAAGCTTGCGAGAATGCCCTGCGGTGTTGTGCGCGCCACAAGCACCTCACGCGCCACGAGTGCGAGGCTGCGGCGCCGTGAGGTACGAAGTGCCCCGCGCGAAGCGTCCTCGTGGACGACGTGTTCATGAACCGAATGAGACGGCGTGACGACCACCGGGCACTGCGACACTGCGGCGTGATCGTCGAGGGACGCGTACGACATGGCGATGCCGAAGAAGCCCGCCGAGCCGTAGGTGGCCACGCGCTCGCCGCCGAGCTCTTCGAGGTGGCGCCTGAAGGATTCCTCGCGATCGTCGATGCACGTGACCACTTGAAGGTCGGGCGCGGGGCTCTGCGCGATGGGTTGACGCCGGCGGGCCGACAAGGTTCCGAGAATCTCCTTTGCGTGGGCGCGCTCGAAGGCGTCATGCCAGATGCGCAAACGCGAAAGGGTCCCCATGCGATCGAGCTCCTCGGTGAGCGAGGCTCCACTCGTGAGGATTGCGCGGCGAAGGTCTTGCCCGGTCCAGCCGAGGTGGAGCGCGGCACCGAGAAGCGCGAGCGGCCGCTTGACGATGCGTTCGGCCGCAAGGGTTGGGAGCTCCGGGTCCGAGCGGATTGCCGCCCGTTCGAGGAGCATGCGAACCGCCAGAAAATCTTGGAGAAAAACAGCCGATTCACCGTGGCGCTCGAGCCAACCGAACATGCCCGCCCACCCTGGAAGCGCGAGCGCGAGACTCTTGAGGCGCGTCACTTTGGCGTCGTGCGTATAGAGCCCTTCGGCGTGCAGGAGCCGCTCAAGGCATGCCTCGGAGGGTTCACTCGGACGCAGGTCGTCGGCGAGGGAGTCGAGCCACGGCGGCAGCGCGAAGTGACGCTTGGTGTAAAGTGCACAGAACGCGCGAAAGAAGCCTTTGCCGCGATTCGGGTAGGAAATGGCCGCCATGCCCCGGTCGAGAAACGCGGCGCAGTGCGGAACGAGAAACGCATCGACACGCTGTTTTGCAGGCCCATCGAGGCTTCGACGGGGACCCTGAACCGGGCCCTCGTCTCCAACGCCCACCGCAGCCGCCCAGAGCGCGGCAACGGCGATGCGGTGATCGGCGCGGGCGATCGCATCCTTAAGTGATGCAAAGTCCGTCGGGAGGCCACCAAACGCGAGCGCGTCGGCGATGACGTCTTGCTCCGCGCGAAGGACGTCGGAGCGATCGACGTCGCCCATGGTTGCTTGGTCAAAGACGGACGGCAACGAGAGGCGAAGCGCGGGCGGTGAGACCGATGGCGACAGGCTTCTTGGCGGTGAACGCACGGAAAAACGCTGGGCGAGCGTCCGTTCACTCTTGTCGTTGTGCGCGATGCGAAGGGCCTTCTTTTCGAGCCCGGGTCCGACGATCAACTCGACGAAGCGCGCGGTCGACGCTCCTCGCGTGGTCGCTCGAAGTTCGTCGTTGAGCCACTCGCGGCTCCGGTCGGCGACGCCTTCGAGGGTGACGCTGCGTACGAGCGTTTTGCATTCTTCGAGGAGCGTTCCTTCGGCGCGCGCCCACGCGAGGGCTTCGACGGGCCTCTCCTCAAGAGCGCTCATGAGCAGCGCGCGTCGAAACGCATGGCGTGAGTCGCCGGAGACGAAAACGGCGGGAATTCGCACAAGACTCGCCGCGATGGCCGCCTCGAACGACTCGAGGTCGATGCGCCCGCTTCGGAGAGCCGCGCGGTATTCGTGTTCGGTGAGGTACACGTCGACGCCGAGCTCACGGTGCGCTGCGAGGAGCCCGTCGTGGAACGGCAAGTGTTCGAACGCGTGGAGCGTGTTGTGGTGGATGAAGGTATCGATCGGACCTTGATCCGGGAGCATGTGCGCGACGTCGTGAACCGCCTGGGCGAGGTCGGAGTCGGCGAGGTGCGCGGCGGTGCTCATGACGTGGTGGTGCTCGTCAGCTTGGTGTACCGCGCTGCGAGCGGATGCAGCGAATTTCCTCTGTAGCCGTCGAGGCCGACAATGACGAGCGGCTCGCTGCCGCGCTTCTTTCGCGCGAGTTTGATGTTCTCAAGGAGCGTCATCACCGTGTGATCGACCGCACGGGCAATGCGGAGATCGACCACGACGGCGAGGTCGTCGCGTGCGTCGACGAGGGTCTGACGCAGATCGAGCGTGTTCGAAAAGAGTGCGGGGCTAGTGACGCTCACGATGAGCTGGTCTTCGCGCTCGCGCAGGCTGAAGGTGCACGACCCAAGATCCTTGGGGTGCACGCCGCGCGCCACGTGAGCGATGAGTTCCAGGAGAATTCCAGCACCGATGCCGACGAGCAAGTCGTCGAGAAGCGTGACGATGATGGTGATGACGTAGATGGCGGCCTGTTCAGGGCCGATTTGTTTCGTCGTGATGAACTCGCCTGGAGATGCGAGGCGAAGGCCCGTGAGGACGAGCATGGCGGCGAGCGCCGAAAGCGGAATGCGGTGCACGATGCCGGGAATGAGCGCCACGCAGCCGAGGAGGAAGACCCCGTGGCTGAAGTTGGCGCGACTCGTGCGCCCACCTGCGGTGACGTTGGCGGAGCTGCGAACGATTTCCGAGATCATCGGAAGACCGCCCAAAAGGCCTGCAAGCGTGTTTCCAACGCCCACGGCGAGGAGGTCCTTGTCGAGGTTCGTGCGCCGCAGCAGCGGGTCCATTCCGTCGATGGCCTTCGAGCTCAAGAGCGACTCGATGGTGCCCACGAGGACGAAGAGGACGAGGTACTTGAAGCCTGCCGCCGACAGCACGCCGCTCCACTCGGGAAATGCGATGAGGTCGCCGAGGGAGTTTGGAACCGTGACGAGAAAGCGCGGGCCGACCGTCGCCGTGAGGCTGCCGAGCACGTGCACGTCATGGACCGTGTCGAGGTGCGCCGCGTAACTGACCGGAAGCGCAAAGGCGAGGCCTGCGACCGGGGCGGGAATCCGTGCGAGCGCGCCTTTGGCGATTTTTGGCCAGACGAGCATGAGCGTGAGGGTCGCAAGCCCGATGCCCGCGATGACCGGGTTGGCCCGAGCGATGCTGTGCGGGATTTCCGCAAGGAGGCGAAGGGGCGTTTTCGCTTCGGGTCGCACGCCGAGGAGCACGTGAACTTGCTTCGCGGTGATGATGATGCCGATGGCGCCGAGCATGCCGCGGACAGCGGAGGCGGGAACGAGCTCCGCGAACTTTCCAGCTTTTGAGAGTCCGAGAACGATCTGGACGACGCCCGCTGCGGCCACGAGCGCGAGCGCCCGACGCATGCCGGCCTGGGAATCGCCTTGCCCGAGCTCTTCGACAGCGCCGAGGACGATGACGATGAGCCCGGCAGCCGGGCCTTTGATGGTGAGCGGCGCCGTTTTGAAGAGCGACACGGCCATTCCGCCGATGATGGCGGTGAGCACCCCGGAGAACGGCGGGAATCCGCTCGCGAGCGAGATCGCGATGCAAAGGGGAAGGGCAATGAGGGAAACGAGTAGCCCCGCGACAATGTCGCCGGACAGCGTCGGAGGACCCGCATCAAGGGTGAGTGAAGAAGAAGGTTCGGCGTGCATCGTCCGGAGAAGAGCAAGGTGCGTGCCGGCAGCCGCTTACTGAAATGCTGGCTTTAGCCCGGTTGCGTCGTCCGGTCGGAACGGATTTCCGTGGCGCTTTGCCTCGTGTGTGTCGAAACGATACGCATGGCGGGGCCATTTTAAGCGGTGCGGCGCAACCGGTGCGGACGGTCGCAGAGTCTGCGGAGCGCGCCTCGATCGCCGCGTGGCGGACCGTGAATCGCGACGAACCCTTGCGGCCCGGGCGACTCGCGGCGAAAGTACCCGCCGAGCCATGACCGCGACGCGCCTTACCCCACCGCTTGTGTTTGTAACCTACGCCGCCGCGGCAGCGATGCTGATCGGCGCGTGCGCCTCGCCGGTGCCAAAAGCGCCTATCAGCGAAGGGGCCGCTTCCGCGCCTGGGGCTCTCGACAACGCGGAAAAACCGGCAACTCCGGTAGCGCCGCTTGCACGCGAGGCGGCGCTACCCGAGGCGCCCAATCCGATTCCGGTGCGCGCGGGCGACCCGACGTGGGGCTCGGCGACAGCACCGGTGACGATGGTCGTCTTTAGCGATTTTCAATGCCCGTTCTGTTCGCGCGGCGCGGCGGTGGTCGACCAACTGAAAAAGAAGCACGGCCCCGCGAACCTGCGCGTGGTGTGGAAGAACTTGCCGCTCTCGTTCCACGACCGTGCAAAACCCGCCGCAGAAGCTGCGATGGCCGTGTTTGAAGCGCTTGGCTCCGACGGCTTTTGGGCGTTTCACGACAAGGTGTTTGCCAATCAGCGGGCGCTCTCCGACGACGACCTCGTGAAAGTGGCGAAGGAGGTTGGCCTTCGTGACGAGGCGGTGCTGCGTCGGGATTTGGCGACCAAACGCCTTACTCCGCGTGTCGATGCAGACCTGCGCATGGCGGCTGAACTAGGTGTTAACGGAACGCCGGCTTTTTTTGTGAATGGCACCTCCCTCTCCGGGGCGCAGCCGTTTCCTATTTTTGATGCGCTCGTCGAGCGTGAACGCGTGAAAGCGGAGGCCGCGCGAAGTGCAGGCGTTTTGCCTGAAAACCTTTACGCTGCGCAGGTGCGTGCGAATTACACGCCTCCAAAGCCGCGCGAACCCGCGGAGGACGATGACGGTCCCGTCGACACCGCCGTGCATGCGGTACCCGTGGGCACGTCGCCCGTGAGAGGGTCAGTCGATGCGCCGGTGACCCTTGTGGCGTTTGGCGACTTTCAATGTCCCTTTTGCAAGCGCGGTGCTGAAACGGTGGAGGCGCTCCAAAAGCGCTATGGCAGCTCGCTCCGCGTGGTGTGGAAGCACGAACCGTTGCCGTTTCACCCCCTTGCAGAGCCCGCGGCGGAGCTCGCGGAAGAAGCGCACGCGCAAAAAGGCGATGCCGGCTTTTGGGCCGCCCACGATGCGCTTTTCGCCCTCGAACACCTGGATCGCGCCGCAATCCTCGGCCTTGAAGGCAAGCTCGGCCTCAAAGCGGGGTCCGTCGCCCAGGCCCTGGACAAGCACACGCACGCGCTTGCCATTGACCGCGATGAAGAGCTCGCGGAAAATGTGGAGGCGAACGGAACGCCGCACTTCTTTGTGAACGGACGTCGCCTCGTCGGCGCGCAGCCCGAGGCCGTGTTCGTCAAAGTCATCGACGACGAGCTCGCGAGCGTGAAAAAACTCGTGGCGCAAGGAACAAAGCCCCGTGACGTGTATGCGACGATTCTGAAAGGTGCCAAGGCGTCAAAGGGCTTCGAAACGAAGGCAATTGCTGCACCAACCGGAGCCGAGCCCTTTCGCGGGAATGCCAACGCAAAGGTCGTGGTGACCGAGTTTAGTGACTTTCAGTGTCCTTTCTGCCAACGCGTGGAACCGACCGTTGACGAAATGCTGAAAAACTATGGAACGCGCGTGAAGCTTGTCTGGCGCAACCTGCCGTTGCCCATGCATCCGGATGCGCCCCTTGCGGCGGAAGCGGCGCTTGAAGCGCACGCGCAAAAGGGCAACGACGGCTTTTGGGCCATGCACAAGAAACTGTTTTCGACGCACGAGCTTTCCGTTGAAGCCCTCCACGGGTTTGCAACGGAACTAGGTCTCGACGTCAACGCGTTTGACCTGGCGCTTCGCGATCACAGGCACAAGGCGGCGGTCGACAAAGATAGTGCGATTGCTGCCGACGCAGGCATTGGAGGCACGCCCGCGTTTGTGATCAATGGGCGATTCATTTCGGGGGCGCAGCCCTATAAGAAGTTTCGTCGGGCTGTTGAGCAAGCGCTGGCGGAGGCGAAGTAACGAGGGCGGGTGTGAGCGGTCAGTCGGGAATCGATATGGCGCTCACGTCGAGGTCCACCTGTGGGGCCTTTGGTGCAATGTCTTCGAGCAACTGAACCAGCACGCGGGCTACAGCGGCGTCGCGAAACCACTTGCGGTTCGCGGGCACCACGTACCAGGGCGCGTTCGGTGTGCTCGTGCGCATGAAAACCTCTTCGTAGGCCTCTTCAAATTCGTCCCAATGCTGGCGCATCTCGAGGTCGGAGGGCGCCCACTTCCACCGCTTCGCCGGGTCGTCGAGGCGGGCTTGTAACCTGCGTTTTTGCTCGTCACGGGATATGTGCAGGAAGAGTTTGACGACACGAATGCCCTCGTCGTGGAGCATCTGTTCGAAATGGTTGATATGATCGAAACGACGCTTCCAAACATTTTTTGGAGCAAGTTTGAGGACCCGCACCGCGAGAACGTCTTCGTAGTGAGAGCGGTTGAAAAATGTCATATCCCCTCGGCGCGGCGTTTTCTGGTGCACGCGCCAAAGGAAGTCATGATCACGTTCTTCGGTGCTCGGCGCCTTGAAGCTGTGGACTTGCACGCCGCGCGAGTCGAGGGGGCCAACGACGTGATGAAGCACGCCGTCTTTGCCCGCGGTGTCCACGGCTTGAAGGACGACGAGCACGCTCTCGCGTTTCTCGGCGTAGAGAAGTTCCTGCAATGCGCCGAGGCGCGCGATGTCATGTGCAAGCGTGCGCTGCAGATTCGGATCGTCTTTTCCGGAGAATGGCCCTTGATCGTTCGGGTCAAGGTCACGAAGGCGAACCGATGTGCCAGGAGCGATACGATGGGCGAGGGTCATGCGGGGAGGGTAGCAGTCTTATGCGGTCAGCTCACCGTTCGCTGTCGAGGTGCTTCATTTGCTCGGTTGCATAGCGGTCGCCGAGGACGCTTCCGGCGGGAAAGAGTCGTTCGAGCTCGGTGACGTCGTCGCCCGTGAGGGGGCGCTCGAGGGCGCGAAGCGCGTCGGTCAACTGGGAAACCTTGCGTGCGCCCAAAATGGGCAGGAATCCTGGCTCTTTGGCGAGAACCCAGCCTACCAGCACCTGCGCGGACGTGAGAGACCGTGCCTCCGCGAAGGCGCGAAGCGCGTCGATAGCCGAAGCGTTGTGCGCGCCGCGTTCGCCGGTAAAACGAGGAAGGTACTTGCGGTAGTCGGAGGCCCCGTTGGGTTTGCTGCCGGTCAAAAGGCCGCGGGAATAAACCCCGTAAAGCGTGGCGCTGATGCCGAGCTCGTGGAGCACCGGAAAGATTTTGTCCTCTGGTCCGCGCGTGGCAACGGCGTATTCGAGCTGCACGTCGATAATGGGGTGGACGGCGTGGGCGCGGCGAATGGTTTCGGCGCCAACTTCAGAGAGGCCGATATGTTTGACGTAGCCTTGTTTGACCAAGTCGGCGATGGCCCCGACGGTTTCCTCGATAGGGACATTCGGGTCAAGGCGCGCAGGCCGGTAAACGTCGATGGCCTCGATTCGCAAGCGTTTGAGGCTGTACGCGACGAAGTTCTTCACGGCAGCAGGACGCGTGTCGACGCCGGACCACATGCCATTGGGCGCGCGCAGGGCTCCGAATTTGACTGAAATCTGCACGCGATCACGGCGGCCCTCGATGGCGCGAGCGATGAGCATTTCGTTGTGGCCCATGCCGTAAAAGTCCCCCGTATCGATGAGGGACACGCCGGCATCGATCGCCGCGTGAATCGTGCGCACGCTCTCGGCGTCGTCGGCAGCGCCGTACATGTCGGACATGCCCATGCAACCGAGGCCAATGGGAAAAACCGCGGGGCCCGTCGCCCCAAGCTTCAGCGTCTGCGTCATGGAATTCTCGCTTGTTATCTGTGGACGCTCAATGGTGAGACACCCGATGGCTCTTCGATGTGCACGAGGGCGTGGCGTTGCGGCGGGTTCGTGAGGGGAGGAGGCGAGTGGGCGGACCAACCTGGCGGTCAGGAACCAACGCAAATTTCAGCAACGCGCGGGACTACGCCGAGAACGTGCGCTCGGTCACTACCACCCCCGCGACAACAACTCCTTCATGCTGAGCCCGTTCAGCACCGATGCGCAGGTTTCCCAATCGGCATCTTCTACCTTGCTGTATTTCGCATCAAACGGATTCCGTGTCGCCGCCGTG
>CAIQDA010000123.1 GCA_903870415.1 uncultured delta proteobacterium | reverse complement strand
TTCACGCTGATCGAGAAACGCATCGCCGACGCGAGCACCGTGTTCGTGGTCGCGTTGTCAGCGGCGTCGACGAGCACCTGCACGGCGGTCGCGTCCCCGCGCGAGACAGCCTTCGCGTATCCTTTTGGCACCACGAAGCCGACGCTCGCCTCTCGTCGTCGAAAGAGCGGCTCGATGTCCTCGGCGGCGCTTCGTGTGGCGACCTGTGTGAAGCTTTTGCCTGAGAGAAACCTCGCAATAAGCTCGCGGCTATCGGCGCTTCGGTCTTGGTCCACGACGACGACGGGGATGTGATCGACGTCGAAGGAAATCGCGTAGCCGAAGAGGACGAGCATGATGAGCGGCATGCCGACGGCGAAGTAGAGCGTGCCTGGGTCACGGAAGATGTGCATCACCTCCTTCAGCGCGATGGCGAAGATGCGCCGGAGCGATCCGCGGACGCCGGACCTTCGTCTCGATGGGGTGTTCATGAAGCCTCGCTGCGCCCCGCAACCGCGAGGAACACATCTTCCAACGTTGCGGCAATTTCCTCGGCAAACGGCTCTTCGGCGCCTGCTGCGCGCGCGGCTTCCACGAGAGCCAATGCGCCCGGCGCATCTTCGTCGCAGCGCACGTGCAGTCCCGCACCGAAGCCCTCGACCGCACGCACGTAGGGCAGCGCAGCGAGGGCCGCGTGAGGCAAGCGTCGGCCGCGAAGGGCGAAGGTGCGCCCGGGAACGAACGACCGTTTGAGGCCCTGCGGCGTGTCGAGGGCGACGAGTTCGCCGTCCACCATCATGCCCACGCGACCGCAGTACTCCGCCTCGTCCATGTAGTGCGTCGTGACAAAAACCGTGGTTCCCGCCGCGGCGAGCTTGCGGATGATGCGCCAAAAGTTGCGTCGCGCCTCCGGGTCTACGCCCGCGGTGGGCTCGTCGGGAAACACGATCGGTGGCGCGTGGATGAGCGCAGTTGCGAGCGCGAGCCGTTGGCGCATGCCGCCGGGAAGCTCTCCAGCGGGGCGAGGATCGTTCGGAGGAAGATCGACGTCGCGGAGCAACGCCGCCGCGCGCGCAAGACGAAGCGTTCGTGGAATGCGGTAGGCGCCGCCGAAGAAGTCGAGGTTCTCTGCTGCGGTGAGGTCCGGGTAGAGCGAGAACCGCTGCGACATGTATCCGACGGAAAGCCTGACGGATTCCGGGTCTTTCGCCACGTCATGCCCCGCCACGATGGCCTCGCCCGAGGTGGGTGTGAGGAGCCCGCAGAGGATGCGAATCGTTGTCGACTTGCCGGCCCCGTTCGCGCCGAGGTACCCGAAGATTTCTCCACGCTGCACGGAGAACGACACGGACTTCACCGCGGTGAACTCGTCGAAGCGTTTCACGAGGCCGCGCGTCTCGAGGATGACGGGCGCGTCGGGTGCAACGGCGGTCACGCGTGCACCCGCGCGTCGCGTTTCGCTCGTGCCGCCAGCGAGAAGTAAAGGTCTTCGAAGTCGGGCACGCTGCGCTGAACCTCTGCGCCGCGAGCCATCAGTCCAGCGCGCACTTCTTCTGAGCGATTTCCCTGAACGAGCGCGCGAAGGCGTTCGCCCGCGGGCGTCACCGCAATGACCGCCTCGTGGCCTTCGAGAAACGCGTCGAGGGGCCCGCGGTCGTCGGTCGTTGCTTCGAGCACCACGTCCTCGCAACGCCGAACGAGCTCCGCAGGGTCACCCTCCGAGAGCACCTTTCCGTTTGAGAGCAGGCACACGCGGCTGCAGCGTGCGGCCTCGTCCATGTACGGCGTCGAAACGAGGACACCCATGCCCTCGGCGACGAACTCGTAAAGGAGCGCCCACACCTCGCGACGGCTCACCGGGTCGACGCCGTTCGTCGGCTCATCGAGCACGAGCACCTGCGGTCGATGGAGAAGTGCGCAGGCAATCGCCAGCTTTTTGTACATGCCACCGGAGAGCGCGCCCGCGGGTCGATCCTTCGCGCGTGTGAGCTGAGTGACCGCGAGGAGGCGATCGCGGCGCTCGGCGAAGTCGCGCTTCGAGAGGCCAAAGAGATGCGCGAAGAAGAGCATGTTTTCGTCGACGGACAGATCACTGTAGAGTGCAAACTGTTGCGGCATGTACCCGAGCTGCTCGCGCGCCTCTTCTGGCGCGTGCTTCCACGAGGTGCCCGAAACGAGCACGTCGCCATCGTCGACGTCGATGAGGCCCGTGAGCGCGCGAATCAACGTCGTCTTCCCCGCGCCATCGGGGCCCACAAGACCGAGCAATTCACCTGGCAAAATAGCGAGCGACACGTCGTCGAGGGCTGTCACCCCGGGGAAGCGGCGCACGACGCGCCTGGCTTCCAAGAGTGCGCTCACGGGTTTGTCCCCGGAAGCACGACCTCACCGGGCATGCCGGAGCGCAGGTCGCCGTCGGGGTTCTCGAGCGCGACCTCCACCGCGTACACGAGACGATCGCGATCTTCGCGCGTTTGAACGTTTCGAGGCGTGAACTCCGCTTCGCTTCCCACGTGGCGCACCGTGCCGACGAAGACGCGGCTCGGGTACGCATCCACGCGCACCTCCGCTCGCGCGCCAAGTTTGGCTCGAGAAAGCTCGGCGTTTGGCAAGAAAAACGTCGCCTTGATCGTCGAGATGTCGATGAGCGTGAGGACGCGTGTCCCCGGTCCGATGACGGCGCCGGGCTCGTGCAGGCGATCGACGACGACGCCATCGCGTGGAGCTTTGAGGACGCACTCCGCCACCGCGAGTTCAAGGCGTCGCACGTCGGCGTTCGACGCGTCGAGAGCGGCGCGTGCCACTGCCACTTGAGCCCCGGCCGTGCCCACCGTCGACGCTTGCGCCTTCGCGGCCGAGCGCGCCGCATCGATGGTCGCCTGGGCCGCTTGGGTCTCCGCAGCGAGACCTTTCTCCGCGGTTTCCGCACGGTCGAGGTCAACGCTCGGCGCCGCTCCCGCCGCCGCCAATGTGTTTGCCCGCTCGCGATCACGCGTCGCCTTCTGACGCTGAACATCAAGCGAGCCCGCGCGCGCCGAGGCGACATGCACCTGCGCCGCCGCGGCCATCGCGGTCTCCCTCGCGCCCCCCACGCCGCTTTCCGCGAGTTCGACCTGCGCCACCGCTTGGCGCGCTCGGGCCTTCGCGAGCGCGAGCGTTGCCTCTTGGTCGTCGCAGTCGAGACGCGCGAGCACCTGGCCCGCCTTCACCGCGTCGCCTTCGCGCGCAAGCACCTCCACGAGGCGGCCTCCTTGCTTCGTTGCGACCACGGCCTCGGTGCCCTCGAGCGTCGACGACCCGCCCGAAGGCGCGTGTTTGTAAGCGTTCTGCGCGCGCACACGGAGCGCGATGACCGTGGCGAGCACGATGACGAGCATGAGGCCCGAGAGAAGCTGCTTCCGCATGGCGTACCTCGATCAAAAAGTAAGTAAGCACTTACTTGCTCCTGTGGCCGGAACATGTCAAGCGTGTCCCTCATGGCGAAGGTCGAATCCCCCCGCGAGCCAAGCGCCGACGCGAAGGCCCCCTCGGGGACAAAGCAACGAATTCTCCGGGCCGCCCTCGAGCTCTTCGCCGAGCGTGGCTACGCCGCGACGTCCACTGCGGCGATCGCGAAAGGGGCAGGGGTGGCCGAGAAGACCATCTTTGCGAACTTCACGACGAAGGAGCGCCTCTTCGAGCAAATTCTCACGCCGGCGGCGCTCGAGCTCTTGATGCCGGACGCCATAGGTGGCGTTCGCGAAACGCTGGCGATGAATTGGGCCTCAACGTCAGGGCTTCTCGACGCCTTCATGCACAGCCGCCTCAAGTTCGTGCAGGAGCACCCGTCGAAACTCAAGCTCATCGCTCACGCCGTCATGGTGCATCCGGAGCTTGCCGAGCTGTTTGTGCGCGTTTTCCAGGAGCAAATCGAACCACGAATGGCCGAAGTCACCGCCGAGCTTGAGCGCGTCGGAGAGCTTCGCCGAATCCCGCGAGCGTCCCTTGTGCGCATCGTCATGTCGATGACCGCAGGGTACATGCTCGCGCGCTTTGTCTTTCGGCCCCATTCGGAATGGGATGACGAAGCGGAAATGGCGACAATGGTCGACGTGCTCGTGAACGGCCTCAAACCGAGGTAGAACTCACGACGACGAGTTGGAGCAATGAATTGGCGCAATGAGCGTCATTCATGCCCTCCTGCCTGCGTCGTGACGACCGATGCCGACAGAAGGGCCATGCGATGGCGGGCTCGCGTTACGGGGACATCTCGTAGGCGTCGCGGAGCGCGAATACTTCTGACCAAATGCGCTGCGTCCGTGCGGCGTCGACTGACGGCTTGCGGATCATCTTCTGGCAAAGGTCCATCTGGGTCGCGGTGCTGCTCGGCTTGGAGAAAAGCTGCAAAGCGAACTTCGAAAAGTCGCGCACCATGAAGTCGAAGATCTGGTCGAGCAGATCGTCGCTCACGTCGGCTGGGCAAAGCTTGCGGTACTCAAGAATGAGTTGCCCGTAGGCGACCAGCGTGAAGACCTCTCCGAGGGACAACAAGAAGTCGATGTCCTTGCCCTGGGATGCGGTGGCCGCGGGGTCCGACGCCGAAGCGATGAGGAACTGCTTGAAGACTTCGATTTGCTCGCGAAAAATAGCCAGATTCGGCGTTTCGGCACTCGCGTAGGCGGCGCTGAAATCGTGGAACTGAATCGCGCCGAGTCCCTTGGTCGGCCCTTGCGCGAAGAGAAAGTCGTCGTTCTTCGCCTCGGTCTGCCGAGGAATATCGGGGAATTCGCCGGGATTGAAGAAGTAATTGCGCATGAATTTGACGATCAACGCCATGTTCACGTGCACGGTGCCTTCGAGCTTCGGCAATGCGCGAATGTCGCGGGTGGCGATTTCGAAGTACGTATCGCGTTCGAAGCCCTTGGCTGCGATCACGTCCCAGAGAAGGTTCACGACCTCTTCGCCCTGGGTGGTCACCTTCATTTTGACCATTGGATTGAAAAGCAGGTACCGGCGGTCGCCAAGGGACGCCGCTCGCATGTAGTCCGACGCACGACGCGAAAATACCTTCATCGCGACGAGGCGTGTATACGCATCGACGAACAGTTGGCGAACATGCGGAAAGTCGGTGACGCTGTTCCCGTAAAGCACGCGATGTGCCGCATGGTGAATCGCTTCGTAGAACGCGTGCGTGCAAATACCAATCGATGCCCAGCCAAGGTTGAACTTGCCGACGTTGATGGTGTTGAGAGACGAATCCCACGCCTCTGTTCCGCGCGAGAAGATATCCGCCTGCGTAATCGGGTAGTCATTCAAGCGGTATTCCGCGACGTACGACTGCACGTTGACCGTGTTCTTCACGAGCGAGTATTTAGGGTGCTTCGGGTCGACGCCGAAGAAAACAAATTCGTTCGTATCGGTCGTTTTGCCGAACGTCGACACGATGGCCGCTTCATTCGCATTGCCAATATAGTACTTTGAGCCGTTCGCAACCCAGGTGCCGTCGCCCGCGGGCGCCAGGCGCATCTCGCTCGAATAGAGGTCGGCTCCGTGTTCCTTCTCGGAGAGGCCAAACGCGAAGATGCCTCCGTTCAGGAGATAGGCTCGCGTGCGCTGCTTGACCTCGTCGTTCGTTCCCATCCAAATGGGACCAAGGCCCAGGATGGAAACTTGCCACGTGTACCAATAGTGAAGCGCGTAAAATGCTGCAATCTCGCTGAATTCGCAGTTGCGGTGCGTGTCCCATCGCGCGTTCGAGTCGCCCTCTGCGTGCGGAGTCGGCGTCAGTAGCGTTGCAAAGATGTTCTCGCGACCGACGAATTCGATAAAATCGGCGTACCAAACGCGTTCGCGATCGTCGTCTTTTAGCTTCCGCTTCCCTTTGGCTTCGAAGAACGCAATGGTCTTCCGCATCAACTCGGCGGACGGTTCGTCCAGGTCATGAGGCGCGTACTTCGCAGGGTTCAGCAGGATCATGCTTTTCTCCGTGTCGGTCGGCCGCGCATCGAGAAAGTTTGTTCGTGCGAGGAGCCGCCGCGGCGAAGACTCTGCTCTTCATGGATTCGGGTCAATCGCGGAATGCCGCCACACGGCCTTCGCGCGTCTTCCGGGGGCTGAAAATAGCGGACGTTACGTCATGGCGCGGCGAAAAAGGTCGGCGCGCGCATCAACGAACTTCGGCGCACACGGTTACGGTCACGCGCGGGCGAGGAACATGACCGCCACCATCGCGGCGAGCGCCACGAACAGCGCGAAGAACGCGATGATGCTGGCGAGCGCGCGCATCGGGTACCGATCGAGCAGGCGACCGAGGTCGCTGAGGCTGCGCTTGGTGAGCGTGAAGGCGCATTGCACGCGGCATCGGCCGTCGAGAATGTCGTGGAGTTCGGAGACCATTTCCTTGGCAGACGCCCAGCGATCGTCGCGCGCGTGGGCGAGACCGCGATGGAGAAAGTGCGCGTATTCTGCAGGTATGCGCCACACGTTGTGAAGGTCCGCTGACGAGGGGGCCTGCATCGTGATGACGCGCACCATGAGGCTCTCCATGGTTTCGACCTCTTCGTGGATGTGTCGCGTGGTGAGGAGTTCGTGAAAGAGGATGCAGGCTGAATACAGGTCGCTGCGGTGGTCGAGCGTGTCGGTGTCTCCGCGGCCTTGCTCCGGCGACATGTAGAGCGGCGTTCCGATGATCGAGCCTACGCGGGTGCTCGAGGTGCGAACGGAGTCGCCGGCTGCACCGCCATCACCTGTTGCGAGGTGCGCTTCTCGGGGTCCGCCGATGGGGCGTGAAACTCCCCAATCCATCAACATGACTTCGCCGAAGCGACCGAGCATGACGTTGGCGGGCTTGATGTCGCGGTGAAGAATGCCGCGCGAATGCGCGTAGTCGAGGGCACGAAGCAGGGCGACGAAGACCTCGATGCGACGCGGCGTATCCCAGTCGCGAAGCGTTGCGGGGTCTCCGTCGCGGAGGCGCGAGATGATGTCCTCGAGCGTCTCTCCGTCGACGTATTTCATGACGAAGAAGAACTCGCCGCGCTCGTCGAGGCCAACGTCGTGAATGGGCACGATGCCAGGATGATCGAGCTGACCGATGACGCGAATCTCATCGACGAAACGCATCACGGCACCCGCGCCGCTTCCGGGAAGGAGACGCTTGCGTGCAACTTTACGCCCGATGTCGCGATCTTCGACGAGCGCCACTTCCCCCATTCCGCCTTCGCCAATCGCCTTGATGGGCACGTAGCGCGGGCCGCTTGCGGGCTCGAAGACGGCTCGACCTCCGTCGACCGAGATGCGCGGAAGGACCGAAAGGGCGCTCGCTCGCGGCGAACGGGCGAGGTTCGCGGCCTCGTCGATCTCCGTGCCGAGGTCCCGCAACGGAGCGGCGATGGTCTGAGCGAGTTCGAGCGCCTCATGGGCTATCGTTGACATCGGCTTAGGACGCTATCACCGGAGCCTGCGCGGTCGTCCGCAGATGCGGGCGTGAGTCGATGCGAAGAGGCCGCGAGACTTTGGTTGTCGACGGCGCGCGTCTACTTGTCCGCGAGGACGAACGTTCCGTCGAACGAAGCGTCCTTCGTGTCGATGAGCCTCGTGGCTTGCGCGAGGCAGGCCTGTGCCGGGCCGTCGTTCGGGTTCTCGTCCACGATGCGCCGAAAGCGTGCGGCGGCTTCACGCAGGCGGCCCGCGCGGAACGCGGCGAGGCCCTCCGCGAAGTCCGGGAGGAGCGCGAGTTTGCGGTCACGCTCCGGAGCCGTGTCCGCATCGAGAAGTTCGTGCAAGTTCACGGGAGCGCTTCGCCCTTTCAGTCGAATCGAGCCGAGCGAACGCCAGGAGAATCCCTCGCTTTCGGATTGATTGCGAACATCGTCCGTCACGAGAACGCGGGTGCCGAAGAACTTGCTCGCGCCCTCCACGCGGCTTGCGACGTTCACGGTATCGGCGAGCACCGTGGCCTCGAATCGTTCTGCTTCGCCCAAGGTTCCGAGCATCGTCGAGCCCACATGAATGCCCGTGCCGAGGTGAATGTCGCCGAGGGCATCCATGCCACGTTGCATCGCGATGGCGGCCCGCACCGCGTCCGCGGGCGTGCGCGGAAATAGAGCCATCACCGCATCGCCGATGTACTTGTCGATGAAGCCGCCGTTGCGACGAACCTCGGGCCCGATGACGCCGTAACAACGATTGAGCCACTCGAAGGCTCCCTTCGGTGTCATTCGCTCGACAGCCGCCGTGAAGCCGCGCACGTCGCTGAAGGCCACCGTGAGTTCGTGTTCTGCGGCATCGCCGAGGCTCACATCCGTCAAGTCATCGAAGCCCAAAAGGCGAATGGTTTCGCGGGGAACGAAGCGCCTCATCGCGAGTGACGCTCTCGCCAAGCTCACGTGCGTCGAGAGGCGTGCGCGCAGTTCTCCGCGGCCGATGGGCTTGTGCACGTAGTCGTTCGCGCCGGCTTCGAAGCCCTCGATGAGATCGCCCACTTGTTGTTTCGCCGTGAGCATCAGGATGGGCACGTCGGTCGCACTCGCAAACTCGCGCATGCGGCGACACACCTCGTACCCGTTCATGCCGGGCATCATCACGTCGAGAAGCACTGCATCGAAGGGGCCGCGGTTGGCGAACGCGTCGAGGGCATCGGGGCCGTCGACCGCATCGACGAGGTCGAAGGGAGCTGTCCGAAGGTGTGCGGCCACGACGCGACGATTGAGGGGATCATCGTCGACCACAAGCACGCGTGCACGTCGGGTCTTCGCCGCGCCGGCAGGAGCTGGAGGCAATGACTTTGGGCGCGAACTCGAGATCGAAACGGGACGAAGCGAATCGACGACGGCGACGCTGAGAGGCGCCGGTTCGACCTCCGCGACCGACAGCGGATCGTCAAACGTTGGAAAAGGCTGCGCAGGGCCAGGGGGAGGCGTTTGCGGCACGCTCGCCTCGTCGGAGGCCACGAGTCGAAGCGTGACGGTCGTTCCGACGCGAGGTTGCGAATCAATCGCGATGGTTCCGCGGAGCGCCTCGACGAATTTTTTTGCGAGCGCAAGGCCGAGTCCGGTGCCGCCATGAAGACGCGTGGAACTCCCATCGCCTTGCTCGAAGGGCCGAAAGATGGACGGAAGGCGCGCGGGGTCGATGCCGATTCCCTCGTCGATGACCACGACTTCGACGACGTCGCCTGCGCGCCGAGCACGCACCTCGATGGAGCCGAACGCGGTGAACTTGAACGCGTTTCCGATGAGCGCTCGAAGGGTTTCGATGAGCGCATGTTCCTCCGCAAGAACCGTCGAGGCCTCGGGCGGAAAGTCGGTGACAACCCGAAGGTTCTTGCTCGCGTGATCGCGACGGGATTCATCGAGCGCGCGCGAAACGAGCGCGGCAAGGTCGGTTGGCACGAGGGCCGGAGCGAGCTCGTCCGAATGGTTTGCGCCGAAGTCGATGATGGTGGAGACAAGCGCCGAAAGTCGTCGTGCCGCACTGAGAATATCCACGGAGCGCGCGCGCAGTGACGCGGGCAATTCGCGGCTCTCATCGAGCGCCTCCGCCATGCCGATGATGCCGTTGAGTGGCGTTCGCAGCTCGTGGGAGGCGTTGGCGAGAAACTCGTCTTTCAGTGCGTCGAGACGACGAAGCTCTTGGTTTGCCTTGGCCTCTTCCTCGAGCGCATGAACCGACGCGACGCGGGCGAGTTCGGCGCTCGCTGCGGCCAGTTCGGCGTTCGCCGTGGCCTGCGCTTGGAGCTGCTTGATCCGGTCGGCGAGGGCAAACGACAGAAGCAAGAACTCGATGGCGGAGCCGACCTGATGGGCGTTCGCTGTGAAGGCGTTGCTCGGAACGACCCCTGCCGCACGCAGGACATAGACGAGGGCGCCGGTGAGAAACGCGCTCCACGCCGTGACGAACCAGCGTCCCGGTCGCTCTCCGCGCACGGTGGCGAACACTCCGGCCACCACCAGTAGGATCGCAAGCGTTGCGTCGAGGACGATGGCGAGGCGGATTCCAACCGAATACGGAATGGCAGGAGAAATGCACATCAGCGTGCCGAACAGTGCCGAAAGCGCGAAGGCGATGCGCAACGCCAAAGGCCTGCGTCGACCGAAGTCGAGAAGTCCGAGCGTGAAGCCCAACGCGCCAAACGAGAGTCCCGCCATAAGCGGAATCGTGAGGCGGTCTGTCCACCCGACCGCGCCCGGCGCGAACTCCGCAAAGAACACGCCGTTCAGAACGAGCGAAAGAAACCCATAACAAGCCAAGAACCAGACGTAAAAGCCATAAAGGCGCAGCCCGACCGCAGCCCATACGAGGATATTGTATATGAGCATAGCGCCGAGGGCGCCGTAATAGATAGCCTGGGCAACGTCTTCGCGAACGGTGTGCAAGTGCCACGCTTCTCGCGTGCGCAGCGTGAGCGGGAGCTGGTGCGACGATCGACCCGTGACGCGCATCCACACGTTCACGACATCCGGTTCGATGGGAAACGAGGGAACGCGCGCGTCGAGGGGCCACGTGCGGTGGTCGACGTGATCGCCTGCGCGCATCGTGACGCGGCGACCTTCAGCAGTTTCGGTGATCACCTCGGCCACGTCGGTGACGGGATGGGCGAGTTCGAGCACGAGCGGGTCACGTTTGGCGCCCCGCCTGTCGTCGAGGGTGAATCGAACCCACTCGGCACCCGATCGGTAGCCGAAGGACGGCACGTCTTCGGTCGTCGCGGCGAAAGCCAGCGCTCCGCTCCGCACGTCGTCGAGGCTCAAGGCTAGAGTCGGGTCGTAGCCAACCTCGATGCGGCGGCCGAGCGACGCGCTCGAGAAGCCTTCGTCAATCACGAGGTCACGGGCCTGTGCCGCGGACGCGCCGAAGAGAACAATCAATAAAAGCCTGAAGAAAAACACTAGGTCGCCCTCGTCATCGAAACGCGAAACGCCGCTCCGCCGAGGCTCTCGCTGCGGCCGATCGACAGCTCTGCACCCCAGTGTCCGGCGATGGTGGCGACCGTTGCGAGCCCAAGCCCGGTGCCTTTTCCTCTCGGCTTCGTCGTGAAGAACGGCTGAAGGATTCGCGATCGAAGCGCATCGGGCACACCGAGTCCGTTGTCCTCCACGAAGAGGTCGACCCGTTCGCCGGTCATTGTGAGTCGCACGCTCATGCGAGACGTTTTCGCTTCCTCGAGCGCGTCGGCGGCGTTTGCGATGAGGTTCATCACGACCTGGAGCGCTTCGGTGCGCCGCGCTTCGATCAAGGCTCCGTTTGCACGGACGCGAACGACGTCGAAGGGCTTGAGTTTGTGCGTGAGAATCAGAAGCGCGTCGTCGACGACCTCATCGAGGACGACGAGCTCCGGTGTGCCATTGTCGCTGCGCATCGCCGCCCGAATCGTATCGGCGATGGCGAGAGCGTTTCGGCCGCTCGTGGTACCAACGGTCGCCCAGTCTGCAATCGCGAGCACGTCTTCGTGAATCTCCGCCATTTCGCGCGACGCGTTCTCGACCTTCTCCGCGTGCTCGCCGATGCTCTCGAGCGCCGTTAGAATGTGGTGGATTGGGTTGCAGAGATCATGCGCGATGCCGCCGGTTGCTGCCCCGATGCTTGCGAGGCGCTCGCTGTGCAGAAGCTGCTCTTCCGCATGGCCGAGGGTCTCTCGCAGCGCGTCTCCCTCGTGGCGAAGCTCGGTGGCGCGCGCGAGTGCGACCAGAAGGCGGGCTTGGTGCTGGATGCGCGCAAGTACCTCCGCGCCCGAAAACGGTTTCACGATGTAGTCGGTGGCGCCGCGACGGAAGCCTTCGACCAAGTCCTTCGCCTGGGCTTTTGCCGTTAGAAGCAACACGGGCAGCGCGAGCTCGTCGTAGTCGGTGCGCAGTTGCGAGAGCGCGTCGTAGCCGCTTAGTTCCGGCATCATCACGTCAAGAAGCACCACGTCAGGTTTCGAGCGCCGAACCGACTCGACGGCCTCGCGACCATTGGTTGCAATTTGCACATGGTACCCGCCGAGGGAAAGAAGCTCAGTGAGCACTTGCCGGTTCACCGCTTCGTCATCGGCGACGAGAACGGTGAGACGCTTTTCAGCACTTTTTACGTCGGCTTCGACCGGCGCCGCGCTGGTGATCGACCCCACGCTCGAAGTTCCTCGCGCTGCCCCAGCGGCTTCGAGTTGCGCGCGAAGGGCTTGAGCCTTCGAGCCAATCGCGGACGAGACGATTCCGTCGTCACTCGCTGAAGCGATCTCGGCGCTCGCGGGCAGGGTGAACCAAAAGGTCGAGCCGAAGCCTGGCGTGGACGAAACACCGACCTCGCCCCCGTGGGCCTCGACGAGCTGCTTGGTGATCGCCAGCCCAAGCCCCGTGCCACCGAAGCGTCGTGCGATGCCGCCATCTGCCTGCTGAAAGGCCTCAAAAATCCGACTTTGGGCGTCGTCGGGAATGCCGGTTCCCGTGTCGCGAACGCGCACCGTGATCGTGCCGTCGTGAGCTTGGGCACCGATGCGTATCGAGCCCTTTTCCGTGAACTTGATCGCGTTGCCGACGATGTTGAACAAAATCTGCTGAAGGCGATGCGGGTCTACGTCGGCTGCGGGCAACGCCGGCGGCATGTCGACCACGAGCTCAACGGGGCGGCCTTCGAGAGTCGACCTCAAGAGATCGGCAACGAAGCTCGCTTGCGTTTCGATGCTCGTCGGCGATCGTCGAAGGGCGATCGTTCCGCGCTGTGCTGAAGAAAAATCCAGCAGATCACCAACCAGGGACGCGAGCCGTTGTCCAGACGACGAGACCGCCGCAAGGCTTCGCCGCGACGCATCCGAAAGCGTAAGTCCCTCACGAATCCGCACCGCTTCGACGAGCCCGAGCATGCCGTTGAGCGGCGTTCGCAGTTCGTGCGACGTGTTGGCGACGAACTGATCGCGTTCTTCGCCGAGGCGTCTCTCTTCCGCGAGCGCATGGTCGGCGGCGGCTTGTGCTGCGCGCGCATGGATCGCGGCAAGCTCCGCGTGGTGCGTGGCCTCCGCTTGCAGGCGCTTGATGCGGTCGGCCAGGGCGAACGACAACAGCAAAAACTCAATGGCGGAGCCGACCTGGTGCGCGTTCACGGTCACCGCGTTGGTCGGAATGTAGCCGAGGACGCGCAACACGTTGATGACCACGCCCACGATGAACGCGCTCCAAGCCACGAGGTACAAACGCCCCAGCGCCTCGCCGCGCCTTGCCGCCACGACGCCGCACGCGATGAGGAGCGCGCTCCAAACAGCGATAAATGCCAAGACGACGCGAATCGCTGTTGCGTAGGGGACGAAGAGCGAACCCGTTGCAAACACCAGCGCGGACCAAGCGATCGCGCGTTCAGCGGTCTTCGCGGCGGCTCGAAACGGCCCAAGGTCGAGAAGCGCCAACGTGAAGTAGAAACCGAACGCACCTATACCGCAAAGAGCCGGTACCAAGATGTGATCATTAAGAGACGTAGCCCATGGCCATACGCGAGCGAAGATGATGCCGTTCAGGCTCAGGGAAAAGAGTCCATAGGAGCCGAGGAAGGCCACGTACGCCCCGTAGAGCCGCAGGCCGACCGCCGCCCAAACGAGTGCATTGTACAACAACATCGCCCCAAGGGCGCCGTAGTAGATAGCCTGGGCGATGTTCTCGCGGGCTGTGGCGTCGTGCCATGCCTCGCGGGTTCGAAGCGTAAGCGGGAGCTGGTGCGAGGCGCCGCCACTCAATCGAATCCATACGTTCGCCGAGCCGGAACCCATGGGAAACGAGGGCAAACGCGCGTCGATTGGCCATGCGCGGTGATCGGTGTGATCGCCGGCGATGAACGAGGCCACCTCTCCATTGCGTTCGATGAAAACTTCGAGGCGATCGGTGATCGCGTACGAGAGGTCGAGGACGAGCGGCTCCTTGTCGCGGCGGCGATCGTCCAAGGTCAGTCGTGCCCATTCGGCCCCTCCGCGGTACCCGAAGTTCGGAATGTCTTGGGTGCTTGGAGCGAAGGCGAGGGCCCCGGAGCGCACCGCGTCGAACGTGAGGGAGTCCGACGGGTCGTGCGCGAGCTCAAGAACGCTTCCGAGCGATCGCTCAGCAAAGCCGTCTGCGAGGACGAGGCGGGCTTCCGCATGAGCGGGCTTTGCGAAGACGGACAGCATCGAGAAGATGCAGAATGCAAATAGCGTATGGGCGAAGCCACGTCGTGCCGCCGGGCTGGACCGACGACGACCGGACGCAGGCGGCCGCATGTTCAACGCGGGCAGCTTGTCCAAACTCCGCGAGATGCGTTCCATTTTGCCATCGTTCTCGTCCCGCCGAAGAGCGTCAAGCGCGGTGCTTTCTCACGCGTTGAATCCGCTCGCCGTTCGACGACGCGCGCAGAGAGTGCGCGACGGATGAACCGAAGTCAGCGCAAGTGCTCGCGTACCGCGAGAAGTTCAGGGCCGAAAACCCGAGGCTTGAGGATCGACTCGCCGAGAAGCAAGCGCGCGCATTCCTGAAGCCCTTCGGGAACCGCGGGGTGGGGATGAATGCATTGTGCAAGCTCCCGCGGCGGTGAGGTCGCCCACGGCGTAGAGCCACGTCGTGCCGCGGACCCGCGTTCCGTCGACCGTGAGCGGCGCGCTCGGCTCGAGCGATAGGCCGAGCGCGTCGAGTCCGAGACCGTGCGTGCGGGGAACGCGACCGGCTGCCACGAGGCACCTGTCTGCTCGCTCCACGAGCTCTTGTCCGTTCACAAGGAGCGTTGCTTCGACCTCGTCGCCGACGACGCGCAACGATTCGGACCCCGGTCCGCGGGGCCGGCGTGTGCAGGGCGATTGCGCTATGCGACCCGTTCATGACGTTCTTTGGCGTTCGAGGCGATCGCGCAGCTCGTGCAGCTCGTGCAGCAAGTGCGAACGGGGTCTTCGCGTCGACGCTCGCGCTTCTCGCCGCGATTGCCGCTGGAGCCCCAGCGTGTTCGTCCACGCATCTTGACCCAGTGTCCGCCGATGCGGCAGTGCCCGCATGCGACTCGACCCGCACGCACCCGCCCGACGTGGGAACGTTCTCCATCGACGCGGCGTTGCCCGACGTGGCGTTCACCGCGCTCGCGGCGGACAGCGCAAGAGCGGACTTCACGCTTCACGAGCGCTACCTCCCATGCCGAACGGAGCCAAAATTCCTCGTCTTGCGCATCGGTGCGACCTGGTGCGAGCCGTGCAGAATCGCCGCGGCGAGCACGAGCAAGTGGCGAGGCCTCGAGCCCGCAGGGAGTGTGGAGGTCATTGACGTCCTGCTTGCGAACGCGGAGCAGCAAGTGCCGACCGCCGCCGATCTTGCCGCGTGGCGCGTCCACTCCGATGCGGACGTGGTGGCCTCGACGGCGGAGCGCCGCTGGTTTGCGCTCGATACAGCCCCGAACCATATGCCGTATACGGTCATCGTCGAGAAGCGATCGATGCATGTCGTCGGCCTCGGCCACGGGTGGGGCTGGCAGGAGTATCCGCAACGTTTGGGAGCGCTCTTTGCGCGGTATAAGAAGCCAAATCCCTGGTCATCGTTCGTGCCACCGGCGCTCCACGACGGTCTTTTCGACGAGTCCGAGTGGGCCGTGATCGAGGGCATGGCGTGGCATGGCGAGCCCGTCGACGAGCCGTCGAATCGCGTTGCAACATCGCCGCAGGCGGCCGAGCTTGGGCGGAGGCTGTTCTTCGACGAAACCTTCTCGTCAAACGGAGCTGTGTCGTGTGCGAGCTGCCACGCGCCCGAAAAGAACTTTGGTGACGATCGCCCCCAGTCGCTCGGACTCGCGAAGGTCGATCGGCATGCGCCCAACGTGGCACTTGCATCCTACAAGCATGCGCAATTTTGGGATGGCCGCGCCGACTCACTCTGGATGCAGGCGCTTGGGCCCTTGGAAAATGCCAAAGAAATGGGCTCATCTCGCGGCACGGTGGTTGGGCGTGTCGCGGCAAGTTACCGCGCGGCTTACGAAGCCGTCTTCGGAACGATGCCCGCGCTTTCAACCGACGCGCGCCTCGTGAACGCGATGCCTGGCACGGTGGCGTGGGACGCGCTCGCGACCGATGAAAAGCGCACGGTCACGGGCATTTTCGTGAACATCGGAAAGTCTATTGCGGCGTATGAGAGGACTCTTCGCGTGCGCGAAAACGCCCTCGACCGCTACGCCCGCGGAGACGTGACCGCGCTCACAGACCCCGAGCGCAAGGGCCTCGCGGGCTTCCTTCATGCAGGATGCACCCAATGCCACGCGGGACCTCGACTCACCGATGACGCGTACCATGTCCTGCGTTTTCCCACGGGACGGCAAGACGGCTTGGCCGATCGGGGACGCATCGATGCCTTCGCGTTGCTCGAAGGTTCCGAGTTCAACGGTGCAGGCGTTTGGTCAGACTCGCCCATGGCGCTCGCGCTTCCAGCGGATCGCGATCGCTTGCTTGGCGCGTTCAAGACACCGACCCTTCGCGGAATTGCGAGTCGCGGGCAGTTCGGCCATGGCGGGACGCTTGCGACGATCGAAGACGTGGCAAAGCACTACAGCGAGCGCGGCTTGAAGGACTCCGACGCGAAGGCCGTTGGGACCGTCGACGCGTGGGTGCCCGAGTTCGACACGGGCTTGCGTGACTCCCTCGTGCCGTTCCTCAAGGTGCTCAAGGGCGACTCTGTCGATTCGCTCGCGCCACCGTGAACGCGAAAGCGTGTGGAAAAAGACAGCGAGCGCCGGACTTGGACCGTCTTCGTTCACGGCGCCCATGACAAGCCGCGGCGGCTCTACTAGGGGCCCGTCATGGTCGAGCACGACACCGTTACGGGCCTGACATTCGACGACGTTCTCCTCGTTCCGAGTTACAGCGAAGTCCTTCCAAAAGACGTTGACGTTCGCACGCGACTGGCGCGGAACATCGTCCTGAACATGCCCATCGTCTCTGCGGCGATGGATTCCGTCACCGAGGCACGCACGGCCATCACCATGGCGCGCGAGGGCGGCATCGGCATCCTTCACAAGAACCTGCCGCCGGAAGAACAGGCGCGCGAGGTCGAGAAGGTCAAGCGCGCCGAGTCGGGAATGATCATCGCGCCGGTGTGCGCGAGGCCAGACCTTTCCCTGCGTGAAGCGCTCGCGTTGATGCGCGAGCACGACATCTCGGGTGTCCCCGTCACCGTGGGCGACAAGCTCGTGGGCATTCTCACCGCGCGCGACATTCGCTTCGAGCGAAACCTCGACCAGCCCGTGTCCGTGCTCATGACGAAGAAGCTCGTGACCGTGCCGCCGGGCGTGAGCGTCGACAGGGCGAAAGAGCTGCTTCACGAGCACCGCATCGAGAAGCTTCTCGTCGTTGAGAACGACAAGCTCATCGGTCTCATCACGATCAAAGACATTCTCCAGGCGGACTTGCATCCGCAGGCGTCGAAGGACGAGCGTGGTCGACTGCGTGTGGGCGCGGCCATTGGCCCCGGAGCCGACAGGCGCGCGCGCGTGGAAGCGCTCGTGAATGCGGGAGTCGACGTTATCGTCGTCGACACGGCGCACGGTCACTCAAAGGGCGTCATCGACACAGTGCGCGAGGTGCGTGCACTCTACCCGAGTCTCGCGATCATCGCGGGCAACGTTGCCACCGCCGAGGGCACGAAGGCCCTCATCGACGCGGGCGCAGACGCGGTCAAGGTGGGCATTGGTCCTGGCTCCATTTGCACGACGCGCGTCGTGGCAGGCGTCGGCGTTCCGCAGCTCACGGCGGTCCAAGACTGCGTGCGCGTGGGTCGCGAATTCAACATCCCGATCATTGCGGACGGCGGCATCAAGTTCTCCGGCGACGTCACGAAGGCGATGGCGGCGGGCGCGAGCGCGGTCATGGTCGGTTCGCTTTTCGCGGGCACCGACGAGGCTCCCGGCGACATGATTCTCTATCAAGGTCGCAGCTACAAAGTGTACCGCGGCATGGGGTCGCTCGGGGCCATGCGCAAAGGCTCGAAGGACCGCTACGGCCAAGGCGGCACCGCGGACGAGAAGCTTGTGCCCGAAGGCATCGAGGGCCGTGTTCCTTACCGCGGATCGCTCGCCTCGATTCTCTACCAGCTCATCGGCGGCCTTCGCTCGGGCATGGGTTACCTCGGCGCGTCCACCATCGACGAGCTTCAGGCGAAGGCGCGATTCGTGAGGATCACCTCGTCCGGGCTTCGCGAGTCTCATGTGCACGACGTGATCATCACGGAAGAAGCACCGAACTACCGAACCTGAGCCCCACGTCGTCCATGAGCACGTCCGCCGAAGCGCCGTTCCATCGCACCATCGATGCGCACTGGCTTGGGCGTGTGACGTATGACGACGCGCATACGCTTCAAGAGGAGCTTATCGCGGCACGCATCGACAAGCGCGTCGGCGATACGCTCCTGCTTCTCGAACACCCTCCCGTGCTGACGATGGGGCGAGGAGCGAAGGCGCAACACGTGCTGCTTTCCGAGGAAGAACGCTCGGCGCAAGGAATCGGACTTCACGAAACCGGGCGCGGCGGCGACGTCACCTACCACGGCCCCGGCCAGCTCGTCGCATACCCCATCTTCGACTTGAGTCCCGATCGCCCCGACATTCGTCGCTACGTGCGCGACCTCGCGGAGGTCATGATCGCGCTCGCGGCCGACAGCGGCGTCGGTGCGGGGGTCATCGGAGGGTCGTCGAAGTTCATCGGCGTCTGGGTCAATCGTGCGCAGCAGCACGCGTGGGCCGATCCAATCATCGACGAGGCCGGCGAGCCCCACGGCGATCTCGCGAAGATCGGTGCCATCGGCGTCCGCGTCTCTCGTTGGTGCACTATGCATGGATTCGCCTTCAACGTCGCGACGAACCTCGCGCATTTTCAGGCGATTGTGCCCTGCGGAATTCCGACGAAGGCGGTCACCTCGCTTGTTGCTCTCGGGGTTTCAGCTCCGTCCCTCGTCGACGTTGCGGAACGTGCCTCGGTGCATATTGCACGTGTCTTCGGAGCGAGCGTTTCCTTTCACCGGGAGAGTTCGATCGCGGCGGTGCGCGCCTGCGTTGCACCGAGCCTTGTCGTTGACGCGACGGTTGACGTGACGGGCGACGCGACGGTGGACCCATGAGCGACGCATTCGGTCCGCGTGGAGCAGGGGAGAACCCCGTGCCGAATCGCCCTCAAAACCCTTGGATTCAGCGATCGATCACGGCGCTATTTGGGCTCCTCGCGATAGGGGCACTCGCCGTGACGATCGTGTTCTCGCTTCGCGCGAGCGACCAGTTGTTCGAATCGGTCGAAGCGGAACTCGCCGCGCAAGAGGCCGTACGCGTGGCGGCTGCGGCGCAGGTTGCTGCGGCAGAAGCGATGGCTGCTGCGGACGGTGGGGTCGAGCTTCAAGATGGCGGCTCTGCGGACCCGGCGCTCCAGGCCGCGGAAAACGCAGAACCGACGTACGACGAACGCCTGTGGCGCATCACGCGCCTGGCGAAAGACGAGAACATCCTGATCGTCGACGACGCCCTCGGCAACCGTCGCCTCTACGACGCGCTTCTCGCCGCGAAGGTGTCGCGCACGGACGTGCAGAAGGTACTCACGGCGTTTCAAGGCGTTCGAAAGCTCGACCGTCTTTCGCCCGCACTCAAACTGCGCATCGCGATCGACAAGAGTGACGACCATCTCGTGGCGATCGAGCTCATCGAGTCTCCCGTTGAGGTGTGGCAAGCGCGCGAGCGCGACGACGTGGGGTTTCGTGGCGAAAAGCTCGAGTTTGAGCGCGAGGTGCGCATGCTCGGCGTGGGCATCGTGCTCGAAGCGGACTTGAGAGCGTCCGTTCTTGCGGCGGGCCTCGACGATGATCTCATCAAGCTCATCGACGAGATGCTGTCGGGCCACGTGAAGTCGGGTGTGCTCCGGCCCGGCGTTCAGCTTCGTCTCGTGGTCGAAGAAGAGCGGGTCGAGAAGAAGTTCGGACGCTATTTGGCGATCCACGCGATCGAAGTGCGGCCCGGCGGAAGAGCGAAGCCCGTGCGCGTCTACCGCTTTCAGCCAAGCAAGAAAGTAGCTCCTGGCTATTTTTCGCAAGACGGAAAACAGCCGCACGATGGAAGCTGGCACGCGCCGATTCCGCTCGCGCGCATTTCGTCGCGTTACAATCCGCGGCGCATGCACCCGGTCTTGAAGGTCGTGATGCCGCACAACGGCGTGGACTACGCGGCGGCTTCGGGCACGCCGGTTTACGCGGTTGCGCCTGGAACGGTGCGCTCGGTGGGCGACGGCGGCCCCTGCGGCAACATGGTGCAGCTTCAACACGATCGCGGACTTGTGAGCGCGTACTGCCACTTTTCGCGTTTTGCGGCGAAGCTTGTCGCGGGTCAAAAGGTCAATGCTCGGCAGCTCGTGGGTTACGTCGGGCGCACCGGACGCGCGACGGGGCCTCACTTGCACTTCGCCATGAAGCGCAACGACGTGTTCTTTGACCCGTTGACGCTCAACTTCGATGGCGTGCGCACGCTTCCGCGGAAACAGGCGCGCGACTTTACCCAACGCAAGGCGGAACTCGATCCGATCCTCGATGGCATTCGGCTTTTGGGCGACGCCCCGCCGGACGAGGCCGAAGAGAAGGACGAAATTCTCGACGAAGTTCCCGACGCGGGAAACTGAGCGTCGAGGGCGGCGCGTTTACGGTTCGGCGAGCGCGAGCACCGCGGCGCGAATGTCGCCAGGCGCGAGCGTGATGCCGAGCAAGGGCAACGCCTTGACGCGTCCGGTCCAGCCGTTTTCGCAGCCTTCGATGACGTAAGACTCGGTGCAGCCGATGCGCACATGAAAGTGGTCGTCGTGGGGACCGCTCGGCATGGGCTGCGCCATGCGTTCGGAGGCCTCGTAGATCACGGCGGGCTGTTCGCCGACGGCGGTGGCGTAGCGAAGCAGTCGCTCACGAAGAGCTCGGTGGACGAAGACCCAGTGGATGGGCGCTTCGCGATTGGTCACCACGGAGCGCACGAACGCCCAGTTGCGCGCGTCGTCGAAGCGAAGCCAGCGGCGCCGGACTTTGTCCCAAGCCAGGCCGTCGGGACCGACCACGAGGAAGTCGGGCGTTCGAATCGCGTCGCCCGCGAGATCGCGAAAGTAGAAAAGGACGTCTGCGTCGCGTCCCGTGCGGTGCGATCGATGACCCGAGAGCTCCCCGCCGGTGGAGGCGGCGATATCGCCCACGACGAGAGGCGATTCGCGAAGGCCTGTGGTTCGAGCGGAATCAAGGAGAATGCGCGCCAGGGCAGGGTGCGCCCATCGCCGGTCGTTGTCCCGCAGGCGTGCGAGCGGGAAGCTGGTGTCGCCTACGGGAACGGCGCCGAGCAGCGTTCCTTCGTGCGGCAGTCCGATGCTCCCCGCTTGGTCGGGGAAGATCGGGTTCGGCATACGCATGCATCCTGCAAGCATGAGGCCGGTAACGGTGCTGCGGGCGAGGGCACCGTTTGACCAAGCGCGAACGCGACGCCGTCCCGCCGCGTTTGAAGCGGACGCGCGGGCAGTCTCGCTTGCGATGGAAGTCGTCGCCGCGTCTGCATCACCGAAAGGACGGATGCCCACGTCGTGCGTCACGCCGGGCGGGACGAGTCGTCGGAGTTGCGTTTTCCCAGCATGGACGCGACGCGAAGCTCGATGGCTTTGACGGCCTCTTGGTTCGCGAACGAGTCGACGAGCACGAGCTTGCTGTCCTGTCGCGTGAGGTACGCTTGGTCGACGAAACTCTGAATCGCTGTTTCGAAGAGCGGCGTCATCACGGCCTCGGGGCATTCGATCTCGCCCGCCAAGAACATGCGTCGCCCGATGGGGACGCACTTCTTCGTGAGGTCTTTGCTCGACAGCGGGTTCCTGAGCAAGAGCGTGAGCCCTCGCGCCGCGACCCGATAGCCTTCGAGGAATGGCCGCAAGAGCGCACCGAACAGTTCGAGTTCCGCTCGGGCGTCGTCGCTCGCGAGCGTGACCGAATCGCCTTCGCGCGTGAGGAGCCCGTCGTTGAGCAGGCCCTGCAATTCCTGGTCGAAAATTGCTTCAAACGACGCGTCGGCGCGGAACTGAAACTCGTGCTTGAAGAGGCGCGAAAGTGCGCGCACGCGCTCGCGGAGCGGGTCGATTGGCACAGGAATCGAAGGGCTCGCAAACAGGGCCACCGCCATGAGCGACCGAGCGACGAAGAAGTGCACGATGTGGTTCTTCGCAATTTCGAGCGACAGGCGAGCCTCCGGCGGAAGCACGTAGATGGCTCCGTCGCCCGCGCGTGGTCGACCGCCCTTGCCCCCAGGCTGAGCGTCCGGACGGTGGATCTCGATGAGCTTGTTCTTGGCGTAGAGGTCGAGGGCTTCGACGAGCGATCCTTCGGCCACGTCCAGCGAATCGGGCGACCGCAGCACCGTTGCGCCGAAGCGAGCCCCGCGCGTGCCGAGCCATCGCACGAGACGCTGCGCGGTCGCGACGAGTTCTTGGTGCGCCATGCCTCGGCGCGGGTGCGAGAGAAGCACCGCGGCGACGAGAGCTCCGGGAAGCACCGAGGTGACTTCGTTGATGCGCTGCATGACCCGGTGGCCCAGACGGGTCACGAGCGCCCGTCGCTTCGCGGGCGACAGCTGCGTGAGGTCCCTTGGTCCGTCGCTCAGTTCCGCGTCGAGCTGCTGCAGCGTCATCGGTTCGCCGAACTGCACGTCGAGGCGTCCGTAGCGACCGGTGACCTTCTCGGCGTTCTCCAGCATATTCCCGACGTTTTCTTCTTTCTTCTCGCCGCCCACGAGTTCGCGAACGAAGGCCTCGGTCTCAACGATTCGCTCGTAGCCAATGGAGATGGGGCAGAAGTAAACGGGGCGGCCGGTGTTCGCGATGGCACCGTCGACGACCATCGAGAGCAGGCCCACCTTCGGAGGCAGGAGCTTTCCGGTGCGTGAGCGACCGCCTTCGATGAAGAACTCGAGGGTGCTTCCGTCTTTGATGACGCGACGCAAATAGGCTTCGACGACGGCCGCGTAGAGGCGATCGCCTTTGAAGCTGCGGCGAATGAAGAACGCTCCGCAGCGGCGGAAGATGAACCCCATCGGAAAGAACGCGAGGTTGTCGCCTGCAGCGATGAGCGGCACCGGGAGATGGTGCTTGTAGCAAATGTAGCTCATCACGATGTAGTCGACGTGGCTCTTGTGGCTGGGCAAGAGCACGAGAACGCCGTCTTTCGCACACTCGCGCAGCCGCTCGATTCCAGCGAAGTCGATGTCGACTGCAGAATACATGCGACTTGAGGCTTGCTCGAACGTCGCTCCGAATGCGGCGACTCCGCTCATGTCGAGCGTGGCCTCCATCTTCGCGAGCATCTGCCGGGCGCGCTTGCGGAGCGCCTCTTGCGCGACTTCACCTTCGCCCGCCATGTCGGCGATGACCTGTCGAAGTTTTGGACTTCGAAGCACGTCTTCTCGCATGCGATCGGCAGGTTTGCGCGTGGGGCCAACGATGGATCGACGCTCGCGCTCGAGGCGACGCAGCAGCATGTACGTGAGTCGCCGCACGAGCGTTTCATCTTGAGCCGGTGACTCAAGGCCGCCCTGTTCGTCGAGAAACTCCCGCAGGTCCACGGGCTCTCCCGCGCGGAGCGTGACGTTTCGGTAGTTCGACACGAACTGCGCGATGGACCGCAAACGGCCTGGCCACTCCGTTGGTCCGAGCAACGCGTCGAGAACGGCGGGACTCGTCTCGCCCGTGGCCTTCGACCAAATGAACATCTGCGGCACGAGGATGATCGGCTCGTCGGAGTTGCGCTGCACGTCGATGAGCGTGCGCAGAAACTCGTCGCCTTCGACTTGTCCGCGCTTGCTTCCCTCGAGGAGTGTCGGAGACCGTTTGAGGAAGAGCGCAGCAGAGGCGCCGATGCCGAGAGCGCGTCGCAAGTCGCTCGCATCGTCTCGAAAACTGGCGGGCTTCAGCGCGTCGAGACCGCCACCGCGCAACGGGTCGAGGAGCCAAATGCCCAAGTCGTTCGCGAAGCGAATCGCGGGGAGATCGAGCTGCTTGACCAGGTAGTCGAGCGCGAAGAAGTCGACGAACGAAAGGTTGCGGAGCACGTAGACGACCGTGCCTCGCGCTTGCGCATTTCGCACCGCATCGGCCCAAGTTGGGTCGACGGTGATGTGGCGAAAGAAACGATCGTACAGCGCGGAAAGAAGCGCGTTCGGGCGATGACCGACAAGGGGGCGGGAGCTCACGGAATTCTCCTTTCCAAGGGAGCGGCGTGCGGTCAACCGTTAGGACGAGCATGCACGCGTAGCGCGCGCCCCGAGGTCACGGCCTTCGATGTCAGAAAAGACTGCGATTTCCCTGGGCACCGAAGGTAAACCGAGGGCGCTAACCGTGATTCGACGTCACGAACCCGCGTGGCGCTTCTCTCGTTGATTCCCTGCGAGGAGGCGCGTAGTTCGGTTCGCAGTGAACCCACTTCCGCCGCGTCGAAGCCGCTACGCCGAACGTTGGTTTGCGCCGATGCAGCCCGCGGTGGAGGCGCTGACGTGGAGGGCAACGCTCCTTGCGCTTGCGTGCGTGACGATGCTTGCGCGCTCGGAGCCTGGGGTGACAGCCGCGCGGGCCCTCGTTCCGCTAGCCCTCGTGCCGTTTGCGCTCCTCGTGGCGGTGAGGCGCATTCCGCAATGTCGAGCCCTTGCGCTGACGTTTGCCGCACGCTTGGCGCGCAACAACCTGCCGCTCGAGGTGCGCGAGAGCCTTGCGCGCGCGGAGGTGATGGCCGACCGCGGCAGCCTTCACGGTGAGTCGCCAGAGCTCGCGGCGTTGCATCTTGAGCGCCTCGATGCGCGGGTCGATTGGTCCGCGTTCGACGCAGGCGTTGCGCAGGCTCATCGTCGCTTGCTCGTGACCGCTCGCGTGGTTGTGGCCGCAATGGTTGCCGTCGTCGTTTTCCAATTTCACGCGGTCGCCGAGGGCGTTGCGGTGCTCACGGCGCGCGGGAGCGAAGCGCGATTTTCACTCGCATCGCTGCGCGGAGCCCAAGTGGTTGTCCGTGCGCCAGCCTACCTGCGCGTGGTCGACGCAACGGCGCCGTTCGAGGGCACGGTCATCATCCACGCGGGCAGCGACGTTGAGGCTCGTGCGCGCGTTGTACGGCCCGCTGTGGCGTTCGTTGCGGTGTGTGGCGACGCTGTGCTTCCGCTCACGAGCGACGGCCAGGGATCGGTGCTCGCACAAAGGTCCGTTCGCGAAAGTGAAACCTGGCGCCTCGGTCGTCGCGTGGCAGGTGTCTTCATTCCCGATGGCGCGGTCGTCGTCTTCGAAACCGCACGAGATGCCCTCCCCGTCGTCGAACTGAAGGGCGCTCCGAAGCAGCTTTTGCTCAGCGAAACGGATCGTGACGGTGGCGTGGCCATCGCCTACCGCGCCGAAGACGATCACGGACTTCGCGAGGTGCAGCTCGTGCTTCGCAGCGGCACGCTCGAAGAGCGACGTCCGCTCGCGACCCTGGACGGAGCTCATCTGTCGGACAGTGGAGCGTCCTTCGTACGCACGTCCGACCCGTTCTTTCGCAGGGCCATAGGACCTGTCGAGCTGCGTGTTGAGGCTCGCGACGACGGTCGTGAAGGCGCTCGTTGGGGGCGGAGCGAAGCCATTGTCGTCGTACCTCCGGCCCTCGGAACCGCTGAGGCGGAGCGCTTCAAGTCCCTCGTCATGCTTCGCGACCATGAAGTGGATCGCCTGGCGCATCGCCTCGTGCCCGCAGCGGCAACGAGCGTCGACCCGCTGGCCGAATGGCTCGTGGACCTTGAGGACGAACGCGAAGAAATCGACGCAAGTCTCGGCACTTCGACGCTTGGCCTCCTCGTTCCGCCGCCAGTTCGAAGCTCCGTGCGACGAAGCGTTTCGAAGCTTCAAAGCCTTGCGGAAAATCTTCCTCGACGAGACAGCGAGAGCGGCCGAAAAGACGTTCTCTCCGCCACCGAGGAGGTGGTGCTGGACCTCGATGGAGCCCTTCGGCAGCTCGCGTGGACGGATGCAAAAGTCGTTGCACGCCGCATTGGGCAACAGGTGCAGAATGCAAGTGACTCGTTTCGTCCGACCGCGCCCGCGACTCTCGGGGACGACCTGGCTCACCTTGACGCCGCGGGTCGCACCCTGCGCGTTCTCGGGCCACTCGGGCGCGACTTGGGCGATCTCATCGAAGGCGAACTCGCGCGCGTGAAGCCTCTTGTGGCGGCGGAGCCAGGTTCGGCAAAGTTTCTCCTCGCGGCGTTGGCCAGGCGATTAGCGCGTCCCGACCCGAGTTTCGGTGCGCGCGGTTCTGGAAAAGGCGGCACGGGCGATGGTCGCGCCGGCATGGGCGGTGAAGGTTCGTCCGAAGGCACCGGAAGCGAAGGCTCAGACGCGGAAGCCAATGCGGGTGGCGCAGGTTCGACCAAAGGATCCGCCGTCGATGAGCTCGCGGGCGAACAGCAAATGCTTCGGCGTGCAGGCGAAGGTCTCACGCACGAGCCGCTGGGCGGTGAGCGTGAGGAGCGCGAAGAACACGCGAAGCGGCTTCAGTCACTCGGCGCGGCCGACGAGCTTCGGCATGGGGAGGGCGAGACCCAATTGCGCAAGGCTGCCGACCTCGTGCGGCGTGGTGACTTCGCGCGTGCGCGCCAAGCCGTGAACGACGCCGAGCATACGTTGCCGAAGGGCTCATCGCGCGAGCGCGCCGCTTTGCGCGGGCGCATTCAAGACGAAGGCACGTGGCTCGACGAGAAGCTCCACGGTGACGCGAAGGTTCTTGCGGAGGATGAAAAACGCTTGGCGGATCGCGCGCGACAGCTTCGTCCAACGTCTCGTGACGAAGCGGTAAGCAAGGCGCTCGACAAGAGCGCAGAGGCCATGGATCGGGCGTCGCAGGCGTTTCGAGAGGGCAAGATTCGCGAGGGCGTCGATGCGCAAGGCGTGGCGCTCGACAGTCTCGACGCGGCCCGTGATGCGCTTCAATCGGAAGACGCGAAAGGCAGTGACGAAGCTGCCCACGCGGCTGTCCCGCGCACCGAAGAAGCGCGCGCTGCGGCATGGCGACGTCGCGTGATCGAAGGCCTCGCGGGGCGCCGTGACACGAAGGTGCCGGAGGCGGTTCAGCGCTACGAGGAAGGACTCTTGCGATGAGAAAGCGCCGCAATCTTCAGGTTGGCGCGTCGCTGTTCCTTGCGACGGCGCTCGGTCATGCGCAACGGGCGCCCGGTATCGTCGATGAGTGGCTCGCGCGCCTCGACACGCAGGGGGCTGAACGAGTCATTCGCGATGCGGGCAAGAGCGGCCCGCGCATCATGGTGCAGATTGCACGTATCGCCGTGCATCGCGGACAGCCGAAAGTGGCACTGAGCCTCCTTGACGCCGCGGGCGCCGAGGCCGGTTCAGAAGACGGGCGAGAGCTTCGGTCCATCGCGTTCGGTCTGCTTCACGCGACGGAAGGTGCCGTTGAGCGGACGACGGACGATGGCGCGTTGCGCGTTCAATTTCAGCACGGCGGCGATGTCGCGCTCCTTCCATGGCTGGCCGATACCGTTGTTGCCGCGCGCCGCGTGACGGGCGAGTCGCTCGGCTACACATGGTCCTCTCCGACGTACGTTGTGCTCGTTCGCGATCAGCAGACGCTTGCGGAGGCCACGGGCCTTCCTTACGAATCGGCGCGCACGACGGGCACTCTTGCGATCGCAAAATGGGGCCGCGTGACGATGCTTTCGCCCCGCGCAACCGAGGGCGGATTTCCGTGGCGGGACACCATCGTCCACGAGCTTGCGCACCTCGCGCTCACGGCGGTCACCTCGGACCACGCGCCGCTCTGGCTTCAAGAGGGCGTGGCAAAAGACATGGAAACGCACTGGCGAGAGCGTGAACCGTTCGACGAGCAGCCGCCGCCAGAAGCGCTTGTTCTCGAGGCCGATGCCAAGGGCGAACTGCTACCGCTCGACAAACTCGGGCCGAGCGTTGCGATGCTTCCGAGTGCGCGATCGGCAGCCATTGCGTTCGCGTCTGCGACGAGCTTCGTGCGGTACCTGCGCTCGGACCTCGGTCCTCAACGGTGGCCCGCGTACTTGCGCGCGCTTGCCGGAAGTCGATCGTCCGACGTGCTCCTTGAGGCCACAGGAAAGAGCTTCGGAACCTGGCAAGCGGCGTGGCTCGCATCGGTTCGCCGTGAGGGAAAAACCATGTCGAACGCGACGCCATCGGTTCCTGAAATCGATCGCGACGTACCGCGGCGCATGCGCATTGGGCGTCTCCTCGTCGAGCGTGCGCACGGGGAAGCCGCGATGAAAGAGCTTGCGCGCGTCGGCGATGTGGCTCGGCGATCGGTTGAGCGCGAAGGCGGGTGGTTTACGCTTCACGCGCTGGCGCATGATCAGCGTCACGATGACGTGGCTCTCGATGCGCTTCTTTTTGGGGCGGCTCCGGCGACCGATCCGCGTGGTGCTTGGTACCGCTTGCGTGCGCGTCGCGACGAAGGGCGAGGCGATGGCTCTGCTGGCGCGAAAGACAGGGAAAAAGCAGTGTCCCGAGAGCCGTACGGGCCTGAAGCCGTTTGCGAGGATGGGCGAACCGGGCGCGAAGCCGCGTTGTGCGATGCAGCCCGTCAGCGCATGCAACCAGGGGTCGAGTGACGGCAGTGTGTAGCGACGACGTCGAGAGAACGTCAGCGCGGGCGTCTCGTGAAGCCTGACAGCACGGGTTCCCCTTGCTAGCGAGCCTCCTATGACTGCTCCGCGGAACGCCGCTTTCGAAATCATCCAGCGTATGCCGCGCGAGCGCATCACTCGCCTCGTGGGCAAGCTCACCGATGCTTCGGTTCCCGAGGCGGTCGAGCGACTCGCGGTTGGACTGTATTCGAAGGCCTACGACGTGGACCTCACCGGTTGCGTCGTTCCCTCGCGATGGGGCTCATTCGATGCATTCTTCACGCGTTCGCTCGAGCCAGGTGCGCGCCCGCTGGATGGTGACGAGTCGACGTTTGTGAGCCCCTGCGACGGCCGCGTTGAAGTGTCGCGCACCGTGGACGATGAGGGTACGTGGCGCGTGAAGGGTTCCGACGTGAGCGTCGCCGAACTTCTCGGGTCCGAAGCGGATGCCGCGCGCTACGTGGGCGGCGAAGGCGTCGTCATTTACCTTTCGCCGCGGGACTACCATCGGGTTCACGTGCCCTGCACCGCGAAGCTTTCGCGGGTGGTTTCTCTGGCCGGCGAGCTCTACCCGGTCAACGAGATGGGGCTCACCCACGTGCCGAAACTCTTCGCCGTGAACCGTCGCGTCGTGTTTCATCTCGACGCCACGGAAGCGGGCTTTGGTCACGTGGCCCTCGTCATGGTTGCCGCGCTCGTTGTCGGACGCATCACCGCCACGGGGATCGACGCCGCGGACGTTCCGGTCGGCGATCAGCGCTTTGCGACGCCGCAAGCGTTTGAGCGCGGCGACGAACTCGGCATCTTTCACTTGGGCTCGACGGTGGTCCTCTTCACCGAAAAGGGCGCCGTCAGCGGCTTCGACAGCTTGAGCGGTGGCCAAAAAGTCCGCATGGGCGAAGCGATCGCGGCCCGCGGCGTCACCAAACCTTGACGCTTGCCTGTCACAACGGGACACTCGCATTCTCGTCTGCCCTCCGGCAACGCAACTGATTTCACCATGCCCGACGAACCGACCGGACCTCGCAGCAGTCGCCCCGCAGATGCGGAGCTCGAGTCGGTGCCATCGACGTCGCGTCGTCGCATCTCGGCCCTTCGCATTCCCGAAGACGCCGTCTCGCGCCCGCTGACTCCGCCCATCCTAGCGCGCGCGGAGTCCCTCGACGACGTTCCCGCGAGCGATCGCGGCGGACTCGCAGCTTCTTTTCGTGTGAAAACGTCGCCGGACGCTTTTGAAATGACGCCTGCGGCGGGGCGTGCTGCGCCATCGGACCTGAGCCTTGAGGACATTCTGGTCGACGCGGCTCCCAACTCTGCGCGCACGCGGCAACCGACGTTGGTCGACCCGTTTGAAGCGGGGCCTCCGCCTGATGACGTCCCTGCAGTGGCCGTTCGACCCCTCGCCATGCCTCCGATGGACGCGCCTTCGGTTCTCGACCTCGACGACGTCGGCGGAGAGCTTGATGACGTGGGCGGCGACTTCGACGATACGCCGACGCAACCCGCGGCAACGCTTTCAATGCCGACGCCAGGAGCCATCCCCGTGGGCCTTGCGCCTCCGCCGGGCGCCCATGGTCCCGGGTCTCACGCAAGCGCGAAGACGCCGGTTCGTACGCCGCCGGCGACGGGCAATGCCAACAGTCGTGGCCGCTCGCGCTTGGGCGTCGACTCGATGCCTCCGCAAGCTCGACCTTGGTGGGAGGCGCTTTTCCAAGATGATTACCTGCGTTTCTCGCCGCCGCGGACCGCGCAACAAGTGGCGGCGGACGTGCGATTCATCGAGCAGCGTCTCAATCTCGCTTCGGGGGCCCGCGTGCTCGACCTGGCGTGTGGCGACGGCGCTCACGCGGCGTTGCTTGCGGCGCGTGGCTTCGAGGTGGTCGGCATCGACACGAGCTTGCCGCTTCTTGCTCGCGCGTCGGCACACGCCCAGAGCGCGAACCAACGCGTGCAATTTCAGCAACTCGACATGCGTGATCTCGCCGAGAACGCCGCATACGACGGCGCGATTATTTGGGACAACGGCTTCGGGTTTTTCGACGACGCGGCGAACGAATCGGTGCTGACGAAAGTGCATCGGGCGCTCCGACCACGTGGGCAAATCCTCATCGATCTGCTGAACCGTGACTACGCCGTGCCGCGGTTGCCGTCGCTCGTTTGGTTTCAAGGCGATCGCTGCATCTGCATGGACGATGCGCACGTCGATGAGGCCACGAGTCGCCTTGTGGTGCATCGCACGGTGCTCTTCGAAGAAGGTCGCTCACGCGAATACGACTATTCGCTGCGGCTTTTCTCGTCGCACGAACTTCGGGCCATGCTTGAGCGCGCGGGGTTCCGCGTGGTCGAGGTGAGCGGACACGTGGCGACGCCTGGTGCGTTCTTCGGAGGCGATGCGCCGAGGCTCATCATGTTGGCCGAGCGACCCCTCGTCGACTGACGTGCGAACGCTCATCGACGTTCCGTTTCTTTCCGCCGTTGACCAGGTCGCGCGCGAGGAAAAGCTCCTTGTTCGAGAGCCTTCGCGGGCGCTCGTCGGCGCAATTCAAGAGGTCTCGGCGGCGTACAATGCGCTCGGTCGCGATGAGCGAGCGCGACGCCCGTCGACTGCCTTGCCCGACGCGCTCTCCGCGCGGCTTCACTTCTTTTTGCCGCGCGACGTGGGCAAGGCCTACGAGGCCGCGCGGGATCTCATGCCGCGGCTTGTGCAAGGTGCACGCGTTCGCGCGGTTGACGTGGGCGCGGGGCTCGGAGCCAGCGCCCTTGGGCTTGCGATGGCCGTTCGCGACCTGCGTCCCGACGTGACGCTCGCGCTTACACTCATCGACGACGACCGGGCCGCAATGGCCATCGCCGAGAAGCTTCTCGTGCGTCTTTTCCCTGAGGTTTCGGCGGCAGCGCGCTTTCTCTCGGAGCCGCTCAGCGCGTTCTCGCCCCAGGGCGACGTCGACCTCGTGCTCGCATCGAACGTGCTCTGCGAACTCGAACGGGGAACCGAGCTGAACCTTCGCGCCGATCGCCTCGCGGCCCTTTTGCACCGCTGGACACGAGGCCTCGCTCCCGACGGCCATCTCGTGATCATCGAGCCCGCGCTCAAGAGCACGGCGAGGGCGCTTCAGGCCCAGCGTGCACGCCTGATCGCCGGAGGCTTTTCGATCGTTGCACCTTGCACGCACCTGAAAGCCTGCCCGCTTCTCGTGGATGAAGGGGACTGGTGCCACGAAGACCGAGCGATTTCCCTGCCTTCAGCCCTCATTCCCATCGCGCGCGCCGCGGGCCTTCACTACGAGGGCCTGACATTTTCGTATCTGATCGTCTCCCGCGCGTCGTTGCCCGTGACGAGCGCCCGCGGACGCGTGGTGGCGCCGCCGCGCGATGCGAAGGGAAAGCGAGGTCTCTCGATCTGCCACGATGGAGGCGACGCCGCTCGCGGGACGCTGTCGGAGTTTGAACGCCTCGATCGGCACCGAGGGCCGTCACGCGACGCTTGGGTCGCCGCCGAACGCGGGTCGGTGTTGTCCATGAACCCGTGGCCCGAGCCGGGGCGCGTCGACGGCGAAGTCTCCATCGCACGACTCGGGAATGGCGAGAGATGAGCGAGAACAGCTGGTTTTATCCGATCGTCGACGTTGAGGCGTGCGCTTCCGTTGGCCTCGACCCGCGCGCGCATGCGGAGCGATGCATGCGTTATGCACCCAAGTGGATTCAGCTTCGTGCGAAGCCGGGCACCGACGCGACACACCTCGCCATCGCCATGGCAATGAATGCACTCTGCAAGGGGTCCGAGACGTCCTTCGTTGTCAACGACAGGGTCGCGCTTGCCATCGATGTCGGTGCGACGTTCATTCATCTGGGGCAGGGCGATGCGCGGCCCGCCGACGCGTCTCGGATTGCTCCGCGCGCGCGTTTTGGGCTGTCGACGCATACGCGCGAAGAGCTCGCCCTTGCGCTCCTCGAGGCGCCCCCGTACGTGGCCTACGGCCCGGTTTTTTCCACGCGTTCGAAGCTCGATGCGTCACCTGCGGTGGGCGTCGAGGGGCTGCGTCATGCGCATGCGATGGCACGAGCGGCGTCGATTCCGCTCGTGGCCATTGGCGGCATCGACGCGTCACGTCTCGTGGCGGTTCGGGCGCATTGCGAAGCGGTCGCGTTGATCTCGGCGCTCTTGCCCGCAGGCGGTGAGCCGTGGGAAGCGCCGTTCGAACGCCTTGGGCTGCGTCCGTCCTGATTGCGCGGCACGTGTGTCGCCGCCTGTTAGAGGAACGACACCCCTCGCACGAGCATGCGGCTACGTCGCAGGCGGGGTCTCAGGGGGTGCGAGCCCGGTCGTGGGCACCGTGAGCTCGCGGCCATCGGGCATGCGAACGCGCATCGTTCCGGCAAGCGTGTCAACGCCGATGACTTCGCCGAGCGTGCCCTCGACGTCACGCATGTCGCCGAGACGCGGCACGGCAGCGCGGGCAGCGCGGTACGCGGCGTCTTCGTAAACGAGGCAACACAAGAGGCGTCCGCATACGCCGTTCACGCGCTCAGGATGCAACGCAAGACCCTGCTCGCGCGCCATGCGCATGCCGACGGGCGCGAAGTTCTCGAGGAACGTGTTGCAACATAGTTGCAGACCGCACGGACCTACGCCGCCGATGATCTTCGCGGCGTCGCGATCGCCCACGACGCGAAGCTCCACGCGCTCACGCGTTCGTTGGCCCAGGGTTCGGAGCACGACGCGGAAGTCGATGCGATCTTCCGTGCAAACAATCAGGGAAAAACGGTTTCCGCCGTCTTCGGCGCGGGCGCACACGACCTTCGCGGGCAAGTCGAGATCGCGCATCACCGCGCGGCCAATGCGCGCCACCACATGCTCGCGCGCACGAACTTTCGCCTCGCGGTTCACGTCGGCGTCGGTGGCCAATCCCGTGACCGTTCCGTCCACACGCAGCGGGTCCAAGACCATGCCCGCGTGCGTGAGGATGACTCCCGTGCCTGGCGTTGACGGGCCCCCGAGCGTGACGGTCGTTCCCGGCGTGAAGACTCCGCGCGGAGCTTCGAACACGCCACGCGAGCCGTCGCCAAGCCGCACCGAGACGACGCGGACGAGGCGTTTTCCCCAGCTCGAATCCTGCTGTTCACGCGTCTGCGACTCCATCGGTAGCCGGCGCTTCCCGGTTCCAGGAGGCGCGGAGGGACGGGGCGAATGACGGTCAGGAAGCGTCACGGGGTGCTCCTGAGGTCCGCGAGCAGGGCCTCCATCACGAGCTGCGGCGAGCCGTTTCCATCGAGTTGGCGAAGGGCCTTCTGCACGCGCACGTAACGCTCGGCCGCTCGAAGCGCTTGGGCCGTGGGCTCGCCGACGCTCTTGCGTGCTTCGTCAACGAGGTGTGCTGCGAACGCTTCGAGACCGAGGGCCGCCGCATCACGCGATCCCTTCGAGGCCTCCGACGCCTTCAACGCGCTCGCGAAGGTCTTGTCCTTGAGCGCGTCTTCCATTGCAGAAATCCACGTGTCCACGGCTTCTTTCGCCGTTCCGCGAAGCTTGTCGCGGGCAATCGAAAGCGACCCTTGGGCGTCGCGCGCCACGGCCTCGGCGGCGGCTTGCTCGTGCCCTTCGCGAACAAGAAGCCTGGTGACCACGTCGTCGGGGAGCGGCGCAAAGCGGATGTGCTGCGTGCGCGAGCGGATGGTGGGCAAGAGCTCGCCGGGGCGCGTGGTCGTGAGCACGAAGTAGGTCCGCGGCGGAGGTTCCTCGAGCGTCTTGAGAAGTGCGTTTGCGGCCGAGGTGCTGAGCTCGTCGGCGTCGCGCACCAGAAAGACGCGACCGCGCCCGAGAACAGGCCCGAGCGAAATGCGTGCGAGCACGACCGTGCGCACCTGATCGACGGAGATATCCTGCGTTTCCTGAGTCTTTCGCCCGATGGTCGCGGGGTCATACATGGCGCGAGCGACCGTGGCGAAGTCCGGGTGGACCGAGCGTCCGTTCGAGTCGCGTCGCAGAACTTTGATGCAGGGTACACATACTCCGCAGGCAAGACCCTCGCGGCGATCATCGCAAAGCAACGCTTGAGCGAGGCCTTCTGCGACGAAGCTCTTGCCTACGCCCGCGGTCCCTTCGAAGAGCAGCGCGTGATGGAGGCGATCGGACCCGAGGGCACGACGCAAGGTGCCAACAGCCGTCGCTTGGCCGAGCACCGAGTCGAGCGTACCCCCGGACACCGTCGTCACTTTCCGGTGAACGCCGCGGCGCGCTTTTCGACGAAGGCGCTCATGCCCTCGCGCTGGTCCGCGCTGCCGAAAAGGCCGCCAAAAGCCTCGATTTCGAGTGCGTTGGCTGTCGGGAGCGCTTGGTCTTCACCCTTGAGGAGTACACGCTTTGCGGCGGCAACCGCGAGCGGGCCCTTCGAGGCGATGAGCTTTGCGAGTTCCATGACCTTTGCAGAGAGCTCTTCTTGCGGGTGCACGGCGTTGACGAGGCCGATGCGAAGCGCTTCGTTCGCGTCGACGATCTTGCCGCTGAAACAGAGCTCGCGGGCCATGCCGATACCGACGCGTCGCGCGAGTCGTTGCGTGCCGCCGAAGCCCGGAATGACGCCAAGGTTGACCTCGGGTTGACCGAACTTGGCCTTGACCCCCGCATGAATGAAGTCACACGCGAGCGCGAGCTCACAGCCGCCGCCCAAGGCAAAACCCTGGACTTCCGCGATGACAGGGAAGGGGGCTCCTTCGAGTACGGAGCCGAGGCGGTGGCCTTCTTCCGAAAAGCGGCGAGCGTCGACGGAGGTCAAGTTCGCCATCTCCGAGATGTCGGCGCCGGCCGCGAAGGCCTTTTCGCCGCTGCCCTTGAGGATGGCCACGCGCGATTGCCCCGCGTCGATGAGCTGCGTGAACGCCGCGGTGAGCTCAAGAATGAGCGTGCGGTTAAGCGCGTTGAGCTTCTCCGGACGATGGAGGCTCACGGTGGCGATGGGGCCGTCGGTCTCGACGCGGATGGTCTCGAAGGTGGTCGTGCTCATGATGGTTTCCTTTGGAAAAACTCAGGCGACCTTCGCGCCCTTGTCGTCGTACTTGTAGAAGCCGCGACCGCTCTTGCGACCGACCCAGCCTGCGGCGACGTAGTTCTTGAGCATGGTTGGCGCGCGGTACTTGCTGTCGCCGAGGTCGCGGTGGAGCACGTCGGCGATCGCGAGCACCGTGTCGAGGCCGATGAGGTCGGCAAGCTCGAGAGGGCCCATCGGGTGATTGAGTCCGAGCTTCGCGCCCGTGTCGATGTCTTCGGCGCGACCCACGCCTTCTTGAAGAGCGAAGATGGCCTCGCAGAGCATCGGGATGAGGATGCGGTTGACCATGAAGCCCGGCGAGTCGTTCGACGAAGCCACGGTCTTTCCCAGGCCTTCGGAGAGCGCGACGGTGCGCTTCCAGGTCTCGTCGCTCGTCTGAACGGCGCGGACGATCTCGATTAGCTTCATCACCGGCGGCGGGTTCATCCAGTGCATGCCGATGACGAGTTCGGGCCGACCCGTGTGAGCGGCGAGCTTCGTGAGCGAGATGCTGGACGTGTTCGACGAGAGGAACGCGCCCTTCGGAAGTGCTTCGTCGAGCTTCTTGAAAATGGCGAGCTTCAGCTCCACGTTCTCGGTGGCCGCTTCGATGGCGATGTCGCACGAGCCAAAGTCCGCGACGCTTTCGACGGGCGTGATGTTCGCGAGGAGCGCGTCTTTTGCCGCGGCGTCCATCTTGCCCTTGGCGACCAGGCGGTCGAGGCTTGAGGCGATCTTCGCCTTGCCTTTTTCCGCGTGGGCGAGCGACGCGTCCGAGAGAAGAACCTTGAGACCGTGTCCCGCGCACACCTGGGCGATGCCTCCGCCCATTTGCCCTGCGCCGACCACGCCAACCGTCTTGAATCCTGCAATTTCGCTCATGGTGGGAACCTCGGGCGTCGAGTTAGCACGGGTCTCGAAACCCGTGCGCAGGGAGCGATGCGCCCGCGCGCGCCAAGCTTCGAATCCCTGGCGATGCGAATGATGAGGAGCGTCAGCGGTCTGCGCGGTCGGGCGTGGCTCTGGTGCGAATGCGGCAACGCACG
>CAIQDA010000122.1 GCA_903870415.1 uncultured delta proteobacterium | reverse complement strand
TTGATCTCGTCGGCGAGCACGAGGTTCGCAAAGACGGGACCGAGTTTCGAAGCGAACTCACCCTTCTGTGCATTGTACACCACGGTCCCGACCACGTCGGCCGGCAACAGGTCCGGCGTGAACTGAATGCGTGCGAACTTGGCGCTGATCGCATCGCAAAGCGCGCGCACGGTCGTGGTTTTCGCGAGGCCTGGAACGCCCTCAAGCAGCACATGGCCGCCGGTGAGCAAGCCGATCAGGATGCGCTCGATCATCGTCTGCTGACCGACGACCACCTTGCCCACCTCCGCGAGCACGCGCTCCACGAATGCACTTTCCTTGGCGACCCAGTCGTTGAGAGCTCGAACGTCGTTCATGAGGTTTCCGGGCGGATAGCACGCCCCGCCGGTTGAACGCGCGCGCAAGCGCATTCATTCCCGCAGCGACGTAGGTTCGCATCGAGGCCCGCGACTTGGGGCCCGCGCACCACCGGCAACGAGCCCCGCCTAGGCCATCGCTTCGCTGGAATTTCCCGGCGAATACGTCGCTGGCGGCATCACCGCATGCGAGAGCGTGAGGACGCTGATCATCACGTGCCGGTAGACCCGTTGGAGATCATCCACGTCGACCCCGCCGCCCGCAACGTCGAGGCCCACCGCGTCGTCGTCGTCGCTCGTTTCGAGCACGGCATCGATGTGGTCCTGAATGAAGTTCACGATCGCCGGCTGCTCGGCGCGAAGAACATCGTCGACTTCGAGGGGCTCCTCGGGGTGGTCCGCACGCAGCTCCTCCTCGACGCTCACGGATTCTTCGGTCGCGTGCAGGAGGTCCGAACTCACCGGACGAAGGCGCGCGGCGAACGCACGGACGAAGGTGGCGTAGATGACAATTTCGAGAAAAAAACCAACGGCAAGCGCGGTGTCATCAAGCGGGCTGTCGAGGAGCGTCGTCAGCCGATCGGCCATGGCCGGTTGCTCGGCCTCGTAACGAGCCTGCCATCGGGTGAGCATCTCGTGGGACTCGCTCTCTCCGACGTCGGCCTCGACTTCGGCGAGGATGCGCGGCTCCACGACCGCGTGGGGCGGAACAGGTCGAATGGCGGCGCCTCGAATCCACATGCTCGTAAGAGCTTAGGACCTCCGACGCCGCCGGGCCAACCACGCGGGTATCGCATGCTCGGGCATGCGCCACGTTCGACGCACACGACCCGAAGGACTTAGCGATTCTTGCGACGCGAAGCCTTCGCGACCTTGAGCCGCGCCTTCTTCTTCGCCTTGGCGTTTTCCTTGATAATCTTCTCCGAAGCTTTGCGAAGCTGCTCGCGCTCGAGCTCCTCTTCGACGAGCTCACGCTTTTCGTCGTCGTAGAGCTCCACGTTGCCGAGAGCGGCCTTCAAGCGGTCGGCCATTCCTTCGGCCGCGAGGTACGCGCGCACGACGGATTCGTTCGCCTCGGTGACGAGACCTTCGTCACGGAGGAACGAGAGCGCCTCGACGACGTGGGCGAGGATCGGCTCCGCCTCGAGCGGTGCAACGATCGCGTGCCGAGGAAGAACGCCGAAGAGCACGGGCTCAAGGGTCTCGACCGTGAGCAGGCCCGGCCCAAGCTCGCCAAGGGCGAAAAGCCCGCAAAGAACCTGGATCGCAAGACTCTCTCGCTCGCTCTCGAAGGGGCGCGACACGGCGGCCGAGAGGCGCTCGGCCAGGGCCAACACGTCGTCGTCGTCGAGGGAAGACAGCCAACGATCCTCCACCTCGGCGAAGGGACGCGAGAAGGAAAGCTCAGGGATGGAAGTCTCGACGTCGTCGCTCATGGGCGCGCTCTCTCGCCTTTGCGGCCACGAATGTAAAGAAGGACTTCTCCCCCCATTGGCTCACGCAGCTCAGTCGTTGACGCCGTCGACCCAAAACGTCGCGATGGAGCCGAAGCCCTTGATGTCGCGCACGCCTCGTTCGATCAGCGAAAATGCAGGCCCTAGCGAGTTCGCGACCTCGGCACTCACGTGGACTCGACCCGGCTCGCCGTACGACTCCATGCGGCTCGCCTTGTTCACGGTGTCGCCCCACAAGTCGTAGATGGTCTTTTTTTCGCCGAGCACGCCGGCGACCACCGGACCGATGTGGATACCGAATCGCAACGTGACGGGCTCACCATCGGGCCAGCGGATCGTCCTTGCGACATCGCGCGCCCCAAGGGCGAAGCGCGTGACCGCGTCGGCGGCGTTTGCATGCGCGGCGGGAACCCCGGCCACCGCCATGTACGCGTCGCCGATGGTCTTCACTTTCTCGACACCGAGCGCCGCGAGCTTCGCGTCAAACGCGCTAAAAACCTCATCGAGAACGCGGATCACTTGCTCGGGGGCTAGGGACGCGGACCGCGGAGTGAAGCCAACCACGTCGGCGAAGAGCACCGCGGCATTGTCGAAGCGATCGGCGATGAGCCGCTCTCCGCTCTTGAGACGCGTTGCGATGACCGGCGGAAGAATGTTGAGCAACAGACGCTCGCTCTCCGCGTGCGCCTTCGTAAGCTCGACAGTCCGCGACGCCACGAGCGCCTCAAGGTTCGCGTTGAAGCCCTGCAGCTCGACGTTCATCCGCTCAAGCTCGGCTTGGTGCCGAACGAGTGCCAGCGCTTGCTCATGGCTCTTGCATGCCTCACGAACGGTCATCGCCAAGTCCTGCGTGACCCAGGGTTTTGTCAGGAAACGAAACAGCTGAGCCGCGTTGACGGCGTTGCCCACCGCTTTCGCGTCCGCCTGGCCCGTGAGGAGCACCGTGCGCGTGTCTGGCGAACGTTCGCGGACAGCCGCGAGAAAAAGATCGCCCGTCATGCCCGGCATTAACTGATCGCTGACGACACACGGAATCGCGGTGCCCTCCGCGATCAAGTCGTCGACGAGCTCAAGGGCCTCGGCGCCGCTCGAAGCCTCCTCAACCGCGAACGACGGACCGAGTGCCGTGCGAAGTTGGTCGCGAACCGTGGTGAGCACGAGCCTCTCATCGTCGACACAGACGACCGTCGGACGACCCGCGCTCACGCCTGCAACTGCTCACGAATGAGGCCAATGAGTTCGGCTTCATTCCAGGGTTTTCCAAAGCAAGCGGCGAGCGAAGCCTCGCGTCGCGCGCGCTCCACCGAAGCCTCGTCGGCCTGCCCCGTCAGGAGAACTTTCACCACGTTCGGATGCTTCACGTGCACGCGGACGAGAAGCTCATCGCCACGCACGCCGGGCATGAGCCAGTCGGAGACGATGACCAGAAGCTTCGCGCCTTCGTCTGTGATTTCCTCGATGACGTCGAGAGCGTCCTCCGCGGAAGCGGCCGTCTCAAGCGTGTACTCTGCACCGAATGCCGAACGCAGCTGCGCACTCAAACTCTTGAGCACGAGCGGATCGTCGTCGACACACAGAATGGTTGGACGGGTCACTGGGAATCCTCAGGCGGCAATCAACTTGCCCGGTAATACTCCACAAGCTGCAACCTTCCACATCGAAACGCCCTTGAGCCCTCGCCGCTGGCTCATCCGCGAGCCACGCGCAAGACCTTCGCCCCGCGACGCCGAGGTCTCACGTTTCAGACGCCCACAACCGAGTCGAAAGCCGTGTTGTCGATCACGAGAACCGTCGCGTCGTCGCGCTGCGCTGCGGAACCTCGATAGTGATTCCACGAGGCGAGAACCTCGTCGATCGCGTGGGCCGCACCCGCCGGCGCTCGGCGACATACCGCTTCGAACCTGTCCCAATCGTAGTCGACGCCCGCTTCGTTCGGCTGTTCGAGAATGCCATCGCTCACGAGCACCGCACGCATGCCGACCGAAAACGCCACCTCGACGTTCGTGTAACGCCGGCGCGCCGTGACCCCGAGCGCAAAGCCCGGCGTGCGAACCTCGTCGACCCGTGCACCGTGGACGAGTGCCACGCTCATGGAGCCCGCCGTCGCGACGATCATGCGCGGACCATCGCCGTCGCCGGAGACAATATCGACGCACAGCGCATCGGTTTTTGCCTCGAGTTCACCGTAGCTCGCCACGAGGGCGTCGTTCAGCGTGGTGAGCACCTCGCCAGGCGTTTCGGCCCGCGCGGCTCCCGCATCGTAAGCGGTTTTCAGCACCATGGTTCGAAGCGCCGCTTGAACGCCGTGGCCCGTGGCGTCGAGAACGATGACGCGTACGCCGTCCTCGCGCTCGTGCACGATGAAGAAGTCACCGCCTACCGTGCCCGCGGGAAGCCATCGTGTCGCGATGTCGAGACCGAGAACCGAAGGCAACGCGCCCATGGAGAGCTCTTGAAATCGCCGCGCTTCCTCGAGGTCATCGTCGAGCGCTCGCAAGGCGTTTTGCAGGTCATTCGTACGCTCGGCCACGACTGACTCAAGGTGGATTGCTCGCCCTTTGAGCTGCGCCGTACGCGCCTTGTAGGCCGCCACGAGAAGCATGACGAAACTCGCGAAGCCGCCGATCTGCACGACCACGCGCTCAAACCAGCGAGGCGCGATCGTGAACGCGTAGGACGCGGGAACCTCGTTCCACACGCCGTCGTGGTTCGTGGCCTTGACGAGAAAGCGCAGCTCTCGTCCTCGCGGAAGATTCGTGTAGCTTGCACGTCGTGAGGCCGCGTCGCCGGAAACCCAGTCGGCGTCGAATCCTTGCAATTTGACTCGATATTGCTGAACCTTCTCGTCGCCAACGAGGCTCGGCGCCGCGAAGGAAAACGTCACGCGCTGGGCGCTGTTCGGAAGCGGTTCCGTCGAGGGGTTTCGGAGCATGGCACCATCGATGTCCACCGCCTCGAGGACCACCGTCGGCGCCTGTTCATCGATGCGCGCAAGGTCCGGATCGATGATGGCAAACCCGCCCATGCACGCGAAGCCCAAGCGTCCGTCGCGCATGCGAATCGCGTTTCCATCGCCGCCGTTGCACCCGTTGCTCGGCAACCCGTCGCGCATCGTGAAGTGACGCAGCGTGTGGAGCGGTTCTCGAATTCGGTCACCTCGCCCCGCCGTATCCAGCAATTCCTGCCATGAAACCCGACTCACGCCGCCGGTCGTCGATAGCCAAAGAGCGCCGCGCCCGTCGTCCACGAGACCCACGTGCCCCTTGAGAAGAAAGCCTTCGCGACCGTCGAGGCACGACTGCAGCGCGAGCGACGCGTGCAGAATGCATATTCCTGAATCATTCGGAACGACCACGCGACCGTCGTCTCGAACAAGCGCCTTTCCCACGGCGCCCACCTCGCTGGGCATCGGTATTTGCCTCGGCAGTGCAGTCGTGGACGGCGTGGACGGCGTGGACGGGAGGTGCCAGAGCCCGCTGTCGCTTGTGGCCACGAGCCATTCGCCGCCGGGAAGTGACGTAAGCCCGAGCGCAAACCATGTGGCGGACGTGCCTGGAAACACTGAGAATCCGTGCGCCAGGTCCCCCGCGAGAACGCCCGCCTGTGACGCGAGCATGAGCCGACCATCCGGGAGCCGCCGCACCGCCCGAATCTTTGACGAGGGCAGTGCGTTGCCCGTGAGCGACTCCTGCGTGCCGTCCGCGGCGACACGGACCACGCCGCCAAGCCCGGCCACGTCGATGGCACCTGCCCCCTGCCCGTCGTCGGCAATCGAACGCACGCTTCGAAGGGACTCAAGGACGAGGGGCACGGAGGCTTCCCGGCCGTCGGTCTCGCGCCGGAAAAGTCCCGCGGCGTTCGTCCCGAGGAGAACGGAGCCGCTTTTTTCCTCGTACATCGTCCGCCCGTCGCGGCCGCGAAGCCACACGGAGACGCCGCGAAAACGCATCGCGCGAAGGCCGCCCAAAAGCCCGTCGTTGCCCGCACCGGCCCAAACCGTTCCGCTCCGGTCTCGAAACACCGTCACGAGCGTGCCCGCCATGTCGCTGCGCCGCTCGCGCACCGCCGCCCCGACCACGTGCAGAAGGCCCGCCGACGACGGCAGCAGCAACGATGAAGCGTCGAGCGCAATCGGCTGCCCAAGGTGGACACCACGCTCAATGCCTTCGAGAAGCACGGGCGTACAACGAGCAAGTTCGCAGCGAAAAAGCCCGTTGTCGAAGGTCGACACGAGCGCTTCGTTTCCGCGAACAAGGACGCCGGTGATGCTCGCGGTCGCAAGCGGAGCCTCGAGCGACTGCACCGCTCCCGTCACCGTGTCGACGATGGCGAGCCCTCGCTCGGTCCCCACGAAAAGAGCATGGTTGAGCGCAGCCATTCGCGTGATCGAGGCGCGCGGCAAGCCCGAGGCATCGTCCCAC
>CAIQDA010000121.1 GCA_903870415.1 uncultured delta proteobacterium | reverse complement strand
GGCGCGCGCGACACGAGTTTTGGAGTGAACGGCGTCTTCACCCTCGACATCGCGAACGCAGACGCCTCGGCTCGGGCGCTTCTCGTGGGCCCCTCTGGAGTCGTGACCGCGTGCGGCTACATGACCGACGCGAGCAGCAACGCGATCGTTCCCGTGGTCTACCGCACGACCCCCGCCGGCGTCCTCGACGCAACGTTCGCAAGCGCAGGAGTCTTCGCGGAGGGCGTGTTGCCCGCGCAAGCCGAAGCGTACGCGCTCGCGCTCCAAGGCGATCGCGTCGTGACGAACGGTTACGGGCGAGCTGCGACGAGCGAAGAGCTGGATTTCGTCTCACTTCGGCTCTCATCCGCCGGAGCTTTCGACACGACGTTCGGCACCGCGGGCGTCGTGCGCATCGACGCGAATGGCTTCAAGGATCAGGGGCGAGCCCTCGCGGTTCTCGCCGACCATCGGGTTCTCCTCGTCGGGGCCGGGCGCTCGACGGCGACCAACGCCGATGGACTCCTCGCGCTTCTTTCTGAAAACGGCGGCGCGGACACGGCGTTCGGTCTCAAGGGCCAGCGCCTCGTCGACCTTGGCGGAACGAACGACACGTTGAACGCCGTCGCCGTCGCGCCGAATGGCAAGCGCGCCGTGGCGGTCGGAACCCGAGCGTTTGTGCAGCCTTCCGCGGATGCGGGCACCGATGCCGGAGTCGTTCAAGGCGACGACAGCGCGCTCGTGCTTGTGAGTCTGCCTTGACCCCGCCTCGTTTCGCGAGACCATGACCATGACCCATCGACGCATGCTTCGTTCGGCTCCGACGCTCGCTCTTGCTGCGGCGGCGATGCTTGTAGCTTGCAAGAAACCGCTCCCGGACGAAACGGTGTTCACGGGCACGACCACGCCCAACGGCGGCTCGGTCGGGCAACTGGACGCGTCGGCGCCGGTGATCGTCGACGCGGGAGGCGGGGCCGGAGGCGCGTTTACGAAGCCGGCGTTGCTCAGCGAAATGGCAGCATGCGCGGAGTCTCGCGTTGCGACCTTCGCGGCCAAGGCCGACGCTCTCGAAGCGGCGACGGCGACGCTCGCGGGAGCCGGCGGGGGAGACCTTGCCGCAAGTCGCACGGCGTGGCTCGAGGCCTTCGCGGCGTTCCAGGAACTCGAACTCTTTCGCATCGGTCCTGCGCAAGGGGCTCCGGCGGCGGGAGCCATGGGCTTGCGCGATGAGCTCTACGCATGGCCGCTTTCGAGTCGGTGCCGCGTCGACGAACAGCTCGTTTCGAAGGCCTATGAAGGTGCCTCGTTTTCCGCAACGCTCGTGAACGGGCGAGGCCTTGCGTCCCTTGATTACCTGCTGTTCGCGACGACCTCTGCCAACGGTTGCTCCGCTTTTTCGACCATCAACGCCAGCGGCACGTGGGCGTTGATCGCGCCGACGGAGCTTGCGTCTCGCAAGAGCGCGTATGCGGCTCGGGCCGCCCATGACGTCGCGAGCCACGCGCGCGCGCTTCGTGATGCGTGGAGCCCTGCCGCCGGAAACTTCCAAACGGCGTTCTCAAGCGCAGGCCACGGTTCGTTGATTTACCCAACGGAGGCGGCTGCCCTCAACACACTGACCGACGCGGTGCTCTACCTCGATGACGAGGTGAAGGACTGGAAGCTTGGGAAACCTCTGGGATTCTACGAGTGTACGACGGGCACGTGCCCTGATGCAGTGGAAGCGCCGTTCTCGCGTCAGTCCGCCTCGGCTCTCAAAGCCAATCTGACGGCTTCGCGTCGTATGGTTCAGGGATGCGCAACGGATTACGCGGGGCTCGGGCTCGACGATTGGCTCGTTTCGATCGGTGCGGGCGAACTCGCAGGTCGCATGCTCGGAGCGCTCGTCGCCGCGCAAGACGCCGTGTCTGCCCTCGATGCGCCCGTTGACGACATGCTCACGCGTGACCCGACGCGGCTTGCGCAGGCCCACGCGAACGTGCGTGCGTTCACAACCTTGATGAAACACGAGGTTTTGCCTGCCTTGACGCTGGTGCTCCCCGCGGGTGCCCAAGGGGATGCGGACTAGAGCCATGGATTCAGGAACAGTCGCTCGCGTGTGGGATTCGGTACGTGCAGCATGCATGGAGCCGGTGTTGGCGCTCGTGGAACCGTCGAGGCGGGTCTACTGGATGCACCTGGTCGTGGCGGGCCTGGTCGCGGGTTTCGTTTGGGCTCGAGGCTCCCGCAAGGAATCGCTCGCGCGCTCTCTCTTCAATCGACGTCAGTGGCTCCATCGTTCGGCACGCGAGGACTACGCGTTGTTCTTCGTGCGAGGACTGCTGCGCATTAGTCTTTTTGCACCGTTTGCGTTCGCCGCGGTGCCCCTTGCGGCTCGCCTCGCCGCGCACCTGTACCGAACGCTCGGCGTGAGCCCGTGGACCGCCATGCCGCATCGGGGCGCGATTGCGCTCTTCACGGTGACGCTCTTCGTGGTCGAAGACTTCTCGCGCTTTCTCTTCCACTTCGCGGCTCACCGCATCGGATGGCTTTGGGAGCTTCATAAAGTTCACCACTCGGCGGAGGTGCTCACGCCGTTCACGCTGTACCGGGTTCACCCCATCGAGGGGCTCCTCAACCGCACGCGTGGCGCCCTCACGACAGCGGTCGTCGCGGGCGTTTTCTCCTGGATGTTCCCAGGGAAGATTCAAGGAGGTGAGATTCTCGGCGTCGATGCGATCGGGTTTGTGTGGTCGCTCGCGGGGTCGAACCTTCGACATTCCCATGTATGGATATCGTATGGCGCGCGTATAGAGATGTGGCTCCTAAGCCCCGCGCAGCACCAAGTGCATCACAGCGTGGAAGTACGGCATCACGACCGGAATTTTGGAACGGCTCTCGCGGTGTGGGACCGGCTCTTTGGCTCGCTCTACGTTCCGGCGGGGCGCGAGAGCATCACCTTCGGTCTCCTTCCGAGCGACCGATCCCACGGCCACGGACTCGTGCGGTTGGTGTTCGAACCCCTGGTTTTCGCCTTGCGCGGGCTCGTTCAAGTTCTCGGGTATCGACCTCGTCCAGGGACTCCCGCGCCGGTTGGCGAAGTGCTGTCGCGCTAGGGAGGGGGGGCGAGCAATCGCTCTTTGTTTCCGAGCCTGCTAGCGCGTCGCGCATGCGCCCCGTCGTCGTCACCCGGCTTGTCACCGTGCCCGAGGAGGCCATGGAGATGAGCGTCGCGCGTGCGTCGGGTCCGGGGGGTCAAAACGTCAACAAGGTCTCGTCGAAGGTCGACGTGCGCGTGAACCTCGAAAAGATCATCGGCCTTCATCCCGAGGCCCTTGAACGCTTGAAGACCGCGGCGCGCAATCGCCTCGACGCCGATGGGCGTCTTCAGATCATCAGCCAAAAGACTCGGGATCAGCTTCAGAACATTGAAGACGCCCTCGAGAAGATTCGCCAGCTCGTGCTCGTCGCCTCGGTGCGCCCCATCGAGCGGCGCGCCACGAAGCCCACCCGCGGATCGGTCAAACGACGCCTCAACGAGAAGAAGATCACCGGCGCGCGGAAAACCTCGCGGCAAAAAGGCCACGGCGACGACTGAGCGATCGGTGTCTCGAGCGCGTGGCACGGTAGCATTCGCACGCAATGTCCACCCACGTGCGCTTCACCCTGGATCAGCTCGTTGTCCTCGACGCCATTCGACGCACCGGGTCCTTTGCGGGGGCCGCGCGGGAGCTGCACCGTGTGCCTTCGGCGATCAGCTACGCCGTGACCACGCTCGAGGGCGCGCTGGATCTGTCGCTCTTCGATCGGTCGCACCAGCGCGCGGTGCTCACGCCCGCGGGGGCGCGCATCGTTCAAGAGGCTGAAGATTTGCTGCTGCGGTCGCGACGCCTTGAGCGCCTTGCGGGGACGATGGGCGAGGGGTGGGAGCCCGACGTGCGCTTCGTCGTCGATGCGGCGTACCCGATGGACGCGGTCGCGCGGGTGCTCAAAGAGCTTACGACGCGGAAGCTTCGCACGCGGATCCACATCGATGTCGAGTGCCAGGACGGCGTGCTCGACCGCTTCGATCGTGATCGCTCGGATGTCATGCTCACGCTCGAGCTCCCCGATCACCTGGCGCAGCGTGCGCCGCTGCACGCGCTGCCGAGCCTCGACATGGTTCTCGTCGTCGCCGCGGACCATGCGCTCGCAGCTCTGGAAAACGTCTCGCAAGACGAGTTGCTGGAGCACACCGACATCGTCGTGCGCGACTCGTCGCCGCGGTACCGTGACGCTCCGCCGCCCACGTTTCTTGGGACGCGGCACGTGGTGCGCGTCTCGGACTTTCACACGAAGCTCCTGGCAATTGTGCGCGGGGTTGGCTTCGGTTGGATGCCCGAGCATCTCGTCGCGAGCGACCTCGCGTCCGGGCGCTGCGAGCCTGTGCGCCTCGCCGATGGGCATCGTTACACGTACAAGCCGCACCTCGTGGAGCGGAGCGACGAGCCCCTCGGGCGCGCGGGTCGTCTTCTCGTCTCGCTCCTGGTCGCCGACGCTTCCGGGGCGGCGCTTGAGGACGTTTCGACCGCGTAGCGCGAGGCAAAAGACAGGGTTTCCAGCGCATTCGAATTCTTTGACGAGTCCCGTCGAAAAGCTCCGCGGGCGCCGCGCGAGGTCGATGGGTATCCGTTTCGCATGCGCCGATTCCACGCCGTCCTCCTCGTCCTTCCGTCGCTCCTCTCCGTCGCCTGTGGCAGCGCCTCGAGCTCCGATCTCGAGCCCGCGGTCGTCGTGGCCGCCCCCGATGCGGGCGCCCCGGTTGCGGCACCTTCGGGTGACAACGGTGGCTCGGGTTCGTCGTCGGGCATCGCCGTGACGCCACCCGCGGGCGAAACGCCGGCGGCCAGCAATTGCTCAGACGCCGCGAAGCTCGTGTACCTGGTCTCGAAGCAGAAGGAGCTCTGGTCCTTCAACCCGACGCTCACGGGCACCGCTGCGTACCGTCGCGTAGGTGCGCTCGGTTGCGCGACCACGAGCGCGCCGCAAACGATGGGCGTCGACCGGACAGGAACCGCGTGGATCTTTTACTCGGACGGCTCGCTGCACAAGGCCGACACCTCCACGGCGCGCTGCACACCTGCAGGCTACACGTATCCAGGCGTCGATGCCTTCCTGGGCCTCGGCATGGGAGCCGGCTTCACGGCGCCCGGCGGCGACATCACGAAGGAGACCCTGTTTTTGCTCCACGAGACCGACGGCCTCGAGACCTTCGAACCGCGTGCGTTTGCGCGCAGCGAAACCGGCGCGCTCACGTCGACCATGGGTGAGCTCACGGGCGGTCCAGACGGTCGGCTCTTCGTCTTCAACCCCGGAAGCACGCCGCGCTTGAGCGAGATCAACACGCAGACCTTCGCGCTCTCGACGGTGAAGAGTTTTTCGTCGTCGCTCTTCTCGGGTGTGAGGTCTTTCGCGCTCGCACGCTACGCTGGCTCGTTCTTCATGTTCACGGCCGGAACGGCTGCGGATGGGTTCTCGGCGGGCATGACGAAGGTGACTGTTTACGACCCGACCCGAGACGCGATCGCCGTGCGCGATGCGGACATCGGCTTCACCGTCGTGGGCGCGGGGCAGTCTGTGTGCGTGCCACCCCCTGCGATTCGCTGAGGCCCACGGCGACGATTGACGCTCAGCGAAGCCCGAGGCCAAAGCTTGCGCGGGCTTGGGCGTGTTGCTCGCTCTGCGTGCCGTCTGCGTTGCGTACGACGTAGTCTAGCTCACGAACGTACGGTGTAGCGAGTTCGTCTTCCGCTCGGCGACACGCAAAAAGACTGAAGAGCGCTGCGAGACCTTCGCGCGGCACCACGTCGACCGAGCGGACCATGGCCAACTGTGCCCCCGCGATGGCCTTCTCGGCGCGTGGGCGCTGGACCGACGGGAACACGAAAACGAAGCGACCTCCTTCCGCGAGAGACGCCCGTGCCGCATGGCAGTAGTCGCGCACGTCGCCGCGAAGTTCGAAGCGCGCATGGGCTTTCTGCGAGTCCGCGGGCACGACGCCGTCTTTCACATCCCAGTAGGGCGGGCTGCCCGTGACGAGGTCGAAGGTCTCGCCTGCGAAGCGAACGTCTCGCAAATCGCCGTGGATCGTACGCACTCGAGCCGCAAGGCCGTTGAGGGCAACGTTGTGTTCGAGGAGCGCGTAGCTCACCTCTTGCGCTTCGACCGCCGTCAGCGTGGCGTTGGGCGAACGCCAGAGCGCAAGGAGCCCCACGGACCCAAGCCCTGCCCCGAGGTCGAGGATGCGTTGTGCATTCTGCACGGTTTCAGCGGCGTACCAACCGGTCAGGAGATCGTCGGTTGAATGACGATGCCCCCGTTTGCGCTGCGCCATGCGCCAGTCGCCCGTAAGGCCATCGAGCGTGAGTTCTTCGCCGTCGAGCACGTTCGCCATCGCGCGCGGCGGTATCACGGCTCGTTCTCCAGGGAAACGCTGACTTCGCGCGTTTGGTTCCGCCTCGTGATCACAGGCGCGTGGGTATCGCCCCGCGCGGGCATGTGATGCGGTTGCCGCCTCACCCCATGATGACCGCCATCCTCATCGCCGTGCTCGTGATCGTCATCGTGCTCGGTGCGGTTCGCCCGCGTTGGCACATGGGTCTGCTCGCCATCGTGGGGTGCTTCGTCGTCGCGATGATCGCTCCCTCCATCGCCGGAGTCACCACGGCCCCGCTTCGTTTCTTTCCGACGGAGCTCTTTCTCAAGCTCGTC
>CAIQDA010000120.1 GCA_903870415.1 uncultured delta proteobacterium | reverse complement strand
CGCGAGGCGGCGGGGGTCTTCCTTCTTCAGGTCGCGGCCCCAGGCGATGGTGTCTTGGGAGACCACGTTGATTTCGCGCACGCCCTGATCGATGAGCTGCTCGACCTCGCGCACGACGTCCTCAAGCGTGCGTGAGCGCTGCTTGCCGCGAATTTCCGGGATGACGCAGAACGCGCACGAGCGGTTGCACCCTTCGGCGATCTTCACGTAGGCGCTGGCGCGGGTGCGCGTGACCATGCGCGGGTCTGATGCGCGAATGACCCAATCGGCGGGGCTTCCGACCATCATGCGATCGGCGTCGCCGGAGATGACGCTTCCGAGCTTGAGCATGTCGCTCGAGCCTAGAAAGTGATCGACCTCGGGCATCTGATCGGCGAGCTGCCCACTGTAGCGTTGCGAGAGGCAGCCGGCGACGACGAGCTTTTCGCACTTGCCGTGCTGCTTCATCGCGGCGAGTTCGAAGATGGTGTCGATCGATTCGCGCTTGGCTTCGCCGATGAACCCGCAGGTGTTCACCACGATGATTTCCGCATCGTCGGCGTCGTTCGTAATGGACAAGCCGGCGTTCGCAGCGACCCCGAGCATCACCTCCGAGTCGACCTTGTTCTTCGCGCAACCAAGGCTGACGAAGTGAATTTTGCGGGGTTCTGCAGGCGTGCCCATAGGTCCGGCCCGTAGCGCGCCTTCGCTGCCGGTGCCAGCGCTCAGGTGCGGCGTTTCCCTTTCTGCGGGCGCTTCGTTCGGCTAGGCGCCCCCCCAATGCTTTACCTCTGTGTCTCCGACGTCCATGGCCGCCTCGACGCCCTCGCCGCGGTCCTCGCGACCGCCGAGAAGCGCAACGTCCACAAGCTTCTTGTGGCCGGTGACATCGTCTTTCCGGGGCCGCAGCCTCTCGAAACGTGGCGCCGTTTGCAGGCCGCGGGCGCCATCATGGTTGCAGGGCTCACGGACGAAGCGCTTGCTCGCATTGACCCCGACGACGTTGTTGCGAGGACTCCGGACGAGGTCGCGCGCCTGCAGCGCATGCGTGATGTCCAGGAAGAACTCGGCGAACTCGTGCTTCAGCAGCTGCGAACGTTGCCCCGGGAGGTTCGTTTTCCGCTCGAAGACGGCGGCGAACTTCTCTTGGTTCACGCTTCGCCAACGAGCCCGTTCGATGCACTTTCCCACGATCTTGACGACGACGAGCTGAACGCGCTCCTCGGCGACGAGTCGGCGGACATCATCGTGTGCGGCATGAGCCACGTGCCCTACATCAAGGATTTGGGCGACCAAAAGGTCGTTAACCTCGGTTCCGTGGGGGACGCGCCCGACGGCCGGAAGAGCCCGAATGACGAGCCTCTTGTGGCCCACGCCGCGTGGATCGAGAGCACCGCGTCGGGCACGACCATCGAGCCGTTTTGGGTAACGCTCCGCGACGAGTGACCTTGTTGCACCTCTCTCGCCATTTTCGCCGCACTTCGCTAGGGTCGCGGTACCTGGAGCCCTCATCGTGAAGTCATCGTTCGTCGTCGCCATCGTTTTCGCCGCGCTTCCCTCGTTCGCCGCCCCGCCCGCGCCGAAAGCCGGCGGCACCCCGGAGTCGCAGGCGCGTGCCCTCCAAAAGAAGGCAATCGACGAAGATTTGCTTACGGTTGAGTTCGCGGCGGCCCGCCAGAAGCTCGAGAAGGCCGCGCAGCTTTGTAGCAAGACGTGCCCGGCATCGCTGAAGGCCTCCATCGACCGCGACCTCGGCGTCGTGCTCATCTCGGGCAACATTGACAAGTCGGCGGCCGTCGACGCGTTCGTTCGCGCGATGAAGGCGGACGCGACGATCCAGCTCGACCGCGACACGAAGACCAAAGACGTCGAGTCGGTCTGGAACGAAGCGAAAAAGCTCGCGTTCGCCAAGCAGCAGACCACGGCGGCCTCGGAGGGTGACTTCATTCACACGGCGCCCGCCGCTCAGCTCGTGAACGCGCCGATGCCTCTCTACGCGGAGTACGACGGCGACGACGAGGTCGGCCGTGTGCTTGCAAAGTACAAGGGCTTCGGCATGACCGAATGGAAGTCCATCGACCTCAAGCCCATGGGCGAAGGGTTCGCGGCGACCATTCCGTGCAAAGACGTTCTCGAAGGCCCGCTCCAGTATTTCATCACGGGTTTCGACAAGGAAAATACTCCTGTCGCGAACGCCGGCGACAAGAGCAAGCCGTTCATCGTGCGGGTGCGCAAAGAGGTACCTGCGGGCGATCGCGCACACTTTCCGGGCGCCGAAGCACCTGCACAATGCAAAGAGGCCAGCGACTGTCCTCCGAACTTCCCGGGCTGCAAGTCGCAAGCATCGGCGGACGACGACCTCGGCGAAATTGGCGACGAGTGCGACACGGCGTCCGAGTGCCGCTCCGGTTCATGCGCGCGGGGCGTTTGCGCCGTAGCCGGTGCCACGTCGAAGAAGGGCTCCTCTTCGTCGTCGTCTTCTGGTCCGGGCACCACCGCGGGCCGCGTGTTCGTGGGCCTCTCCGGCGGCTTCGACATGGTCTTCATGCCCGAGACGAAAGACGCCTGCCTCCTCAACACGACGGACGGCAAGCCCATGTCGGCGGGCGTGTACTGCACGTCGGGTTCCAGCGATTTCCCTGCGCGAACGAACTACGCCAACGAGCGTCTTCGCTCCGCAGCCGACCCGGACCTCGACCCCAAGCGATCGGCTGACCAAGGCGGCACGCCAGGGTTCCCAGGCAAGATCAACTCGGGCACGGCCGTGGGCACCATCTCCGCGAACGTGCATGTCGACTACGCGCTCACGTCGAACTTCCTCGTCGGCGTTCGCATGGGTTGGCTCTTCAACGGCTACACGGGCAAGGCCGCGGTCGACGAAGGCGCGGCGCTCGGCATTCCAATGCACGCGGAGGCGCGCGGCACGTACTACTTCGGCGACGACCCCCTCGCGAAGGAAGGCCTGTCGTTCTACGTCTTCGGCGGAGCCGGCGTGACGCAGCAGGCGGCCTACGTCGAGACGAACGTGCGCTACGGTGCCGACCCGAATCGCGTGGCCGACGTCGACGGCGGCACCCCCGACGCGGGACAGAAAGAGACCGTTTACACGGGCAAGGTGAAGGGCTGGTTCCTCGGCGGCCCGGGCATGGTTGGCGTCGGAGCCGGCGCTCGTTATGCGTTCGATCCGAACGTGGCCATCTTCGCTGCACCGCGCCTCCAGTTCACCTTCGGCGGCGGCGCCTTCGGTACGGCGATTTCCCCGGAAATCGGCATGCAGTATGGCTTCTGAGATCGCGTTCGCCGACGGCACGCTGCCTGCGCTCTTTCTCGAGACGGCGGCGCGCCTCGGCGAGAGACCTGCGCTTCGTTTTCATGCGCATGGTCTTTGGCGAAACCTGAGTTGGCGCGCGTGGCGAGACGCGGCCTTTCACGTGGCCGCAGACCTCGTCGAAGCGGGCGTGGAGCACGGCGATCGCGTGGCCGTTTGGGCGGGTACGCGCGTCGAGTGGCCCATCGTCGACTTGGCGATCGCCCTCGCAGGCGCGGTGTCGGTTCCGATTTACCCGACGCTGACGGGCGCGCAGGCTCATGAAATCCTCGCGCACAGCGGCGCTCGAGCCCTCATTGTCGAGGGCCCCGTGCAACTCGCGTGGCTATTTGCGGCGGACGGAAAGAAGCTCGCCACCTCGCTTCAGCGCATCGTGCTTCTCGACGAACGTGCGATCGGACCCGTGAAGGCCGACGACAGTCCTCGCGATCTCACCGTTGCGTCTCTTGGGTTCACGGCCCCGCAGCGCAAGAAGGTGCGGAGCTACGGCGAGCTCATCAACCGCGCGGTGAAGGCGGGCTCGGAGACCTGGTGGACGTCACGCGCGGCGCTCCTCAAACCCGAGGACCTCGCGTCGATCGTCTACACCTCCGGAACCACCGGGAGCGCGAAGGGTGCCTGCCTCACGCATGCGAACTTTCGCTTCGAGGTCGACCGTCTCGTCGAGGTCGCCGCCGTCGACGAGCGTGATGAACAGCTGCTTTTTCTGCCACTTGCGCACATCTTCGGCAAGCAGATGCTCACGCTTCAGTACCGGGCGGGCTTCACGACGACCGTTGCGCGAAGCTTGCTTCAGGCCCTCGACGACGCGCTCATCGTGGAGCCGACCTTCATGGCGAGCGTGCCGCGCCTTTTTGAAAAGGTGCAGAATGCATGCATGTCCGAGGCTCGGCAGCGAGGCCGACGCAACCAGGCGCTCTTCGAGTGGGGCACCGGCGTTGGTCGTAAGTGGGCGCGCATGCGTGAGCGCGGTGCACGTCCATCGCCCTTCGCGCGCGCCGAAATGGATTGGGCGAAAAAGATCGTCCTCGACAAGATCAAGAAGCGCTTCGGTCGACGCCTTCGCCTTGCGGTGAGCGGCGGGGCTCCACTCGGTGCAGACCTCACGGAATGGCTTTGGGGCGCAGGAATCCAGGTCCTTGAGGCTTACGGCATGACCGAGGCCGGCGGTGGCGTGACCATCAATCGGCCGGACGCGTATCGCTTTGGTTCCGTCGGCAAGGCGCTTTCGGGCGTCGACGTGCGCTTGGCGGGCGACGGCGAGGTGCTGGTGCGCGGCCCCAACGTCATGCGCGGCTATTGGCGTGACCCGGACGCTTCGGCACGGGCGCTCGACGCGGACGGTTGGCTGCACACGGGCGACGTGGGTCGCATCGACGACGGCGGCTTCCTGCACATCACCGACCGCAAGAAGGACCTCATCGTCACGTCGGGCGGGAAGAACATCGCTCCCCAGCGCGTCGAGGCGCTTCTCGAGACCTCCGACGCGGTGAGTTTCGCCCTCGTCATCGGCGACGGTCGCTCGCACCTCGTGGCGCTTTTGGTGCCGTCAAAGGACCTCGTCGACGAGGTCCAGCGTCGACTTGGATCGACGGCCCTCGCCGGCGACGTTGCCGCTGACCGGCGCATGCACGATGCCATGCGCGGCGCGGTCGAGTCTGCGAATCGCCAACTGGCGTCGTTCGAAAGCATCAAGCGTTTCGCGCTGCTTCCCGATGAACCGACGCCGGAGGCAGGAACCTTGACCCCGACTCTGAAGCTTCGTCGGCGCATCCTCATCGAGCGCCATCGAGAGCTTATCGACTCCCTTTATGCGCCGGAGACCGACCGATGACGAAGACGCCCTCGTGGAAGAAAACCCTCATGAAGCGCGGCATGGAGCTCATGACCGACCCACGTTTCGCGACCGTCATGCAGGACGAGCGCGTCATCAAAGGGCTCATGGCGGCGATGCAGTTGCCGGGCAAAGTCGAAGGCTTTACCGCCGAGCAAAAAGAGCGCTTCGCGAAGGCGATGGGCCTGCCGACGGAGCAAGAGGTCAAGGACATGCGCCGCACGATTAGGCGCCTCGAAGAAGAAGTCGCGCGCCTCAAAAGGTAGCCGCGCCAAGCTCCAGCCCCAGCCAAGCTCCAGCTCCAGCCAAGCTCCAGCTCCAGCCAAACTCCAGCCCCAGCCAAACTCCAGCTCCAGCCAAACTCCAGCCGTAAAAAAGCGGAGCCGCGCCCAGTCACTCACCAGCCGTAAAAAAGCGGAGCAGCCCGCCGAGCGAACGACGCGGAGCTAGGGAGCGGAGCGCAGCCGTACTCCAATGTACGGCGAGCATCCTGCGACCGACGATCCGTGTCGTGCAGCCGGCGGGCTGCGTAGCGATCACTCCCATTCGATTGTGGCTGGGGGCTTCGAGCTTATATCGTAAACGACGCGGCCGATGCCCTTGACCTCGTTGATGATGCGGCTCGAGGCGGAGGCGAGGACCTCGTAGGGCACCGGGGCCCAGTCGGCGGTCATGCCGTCGACGCTCGTGACCGCACGGAGCGCGCAGACCTCGTCGTAGCTGCGCTCGTCGCCCATCACGCCGACGGAGCGCACCGGGAGCAGCACCGCGAAGGCCTGCCAGATCGTGTCGTAGAGGCCCGCCTTGCGCAGCTCCTCGAGGAAGATGGCGTCGGCGGCGCGGAGCACGTCGAGGCGCTTCTCGTTCAGGTCGCCGAGGCAACGAATCGCGAGGCCGGGGCCGGGGAACGGGTGACGCCCGAGGATGTGCTG
>CAIQDA010000119.1 GCA_903870415.1 uncultured delta proteobacterium | reverse complement strand
CTTATCGTGCGAGTGCTAACGAAGCATTTCATGCGTAATGCGGTCTGCAATGAGGCGACCCTTTGGCGTCAAAGCCAGAGCGCTCTCTTTCTCAATGACGCAGGTCGTCGTGAAAGGCACGACGACTGGCTCGCTCACGAACAACGAGGGCGGCTACTCAGTCCGCGCCGCCGTTGGTCAAACGCTGCAGTATCGCCTGATCGGCAACGCCCCCGTGGAACGCACGGTCGGCGCCGAGAACGTGATCAATGTGTCGCTGAAGAAGGTGGTCGCGAGCTTGGACGCCATGGTGGTGACCGCGCTCGGCCAGACCGCGTCGCAGCGTTCGCTCGGCACCTCGCAGCAGGCGGTCCAGGGGCCAGAAATCGCCCAGACCCAGCGTGAGAACTTCATCAACTCGCTGCAGGGCCGCGTGGCCGGCGTCGATGTGACGAGCAGCTCCGGCGTGCCGGGCGCTTCGACCACCATCACGATTCGCGGTGTGAGCTCGGTGAGCTCGAGCAACCAGCCGCTGATCATCGTGGACGGTCTGCCGCTCGACAACAAGACGCTCGCGACGGGCGTGATGGCCTCGGATGCCCCGGGCTCGTTGACGGCGTTCAACAACCGCGGCGTGGACTTCACGAACCGTGCGGCGGACTTGAACCCGGAGGACATCGAGTCCCTCGTGGTCCTCAAGGGCCCCGAAGCCTCGGCGCTCTACGGCATCGACGCGGCCAACGGCGCGATCGTGATCACAACGAAGCGCGGCCAGGCAAACGGCGGCTTCACCTACAGCAACAGCTTCCGCGTGGAAAGCACGAACGCGAATCCGCAGGTCCAGCGCGTCTACAGCCCGACGTCGCTCTCGGGCGGCGCCCTGGGGTCATTCAGCTATTTCGGCGCGCCGTACGCGGCTGGAACGGTGTTCTATGACAACATCAGCGGGTTCTTCCGCTCCGCGATGACGCAGAAGCACAACATCTCGTTCAGCGGTGCGGCGCCAGACGGCCGGATCAACTACCGCGTGGCCGCGTCGACGGACAAGCAGCAGGGTGTGATTCCGGGTGCCGACTACCAGCGCACGAACGTCACGGCGGCTTCGCAGGCGCAGGTCTTGAACTGGCTGAAGACGGACGTCTCGATGTCGTACTCGAAGGCTGACAACAACCAAGGGTTCAAGGGCACCGGCGGTCCGTTGCTTGGCTTGCTCCTGTGGCCGGCGACCGACAACGCCAAGGACTTTCTCTCGGCGGCCGGCACGCGCCGTCGGATCACGGCGTTGGCGACCGCGTCGGAAGTCGACAACCCGTACTTCAACGTCTACAAGAATCGGCTGAACTCCTCCACGGGGCGCTTCATCCTGAACTTCGGGCTCGTGCTGACCCCGTTCAACTGGGGTGAATTGAAGACGAACATTGGCGTGGACAACTACACCAATGCGAACCTGATTCTGCGTCACCCGGAAAGCGCCTACGGCTACACGTACAACGGCGTGCTCGACGTGGCGGACGACATGACGCGCAACCTGAGCGCGCAGACGATCCTGAGCGTGTTCCCGAAGACCTACGCCCGCAACTTCACGGTGAGTGGGTTGGTTGGGCACTCGGTGGCGGATTACT